>JBCNOJ010000175.1:0-9267 GCA_039593925.1 Acidovorax sp. | reverse complement strand
CACAAGAGTCGCTGTTTGTAAGCTTGTCGAGCATCATCCGGGCGCATCTGACCGACCTTTTTCCCGGCCGCGAGGTGACGGAGTTTTCGCAGTTCCGCGTTACCCGGCATTCAGACCTGGCGCTGGACGAGGAAGATGTGCGCAATCTGCGCACCGCATTGCGGCAAGGGCTGCAACACCGCCACTACGGGCAGGCCGTGCGGCTGGAGGTGTCGGCAGGGTGTTCGACCTTTCTGGCCGATTTTCTTTTGGGGCAGTTTGGTCTGCCGGCGGCGGCGCTTTACCGGGTACATGGTCCCGTCAATCTTGTTCGCTTGAACCAGTTGGTGGATTTGGTGAACGACCCCACGATGCTCTTCTCGCCGTGGACCGCGGCTTGGCCCCGGCAACTGCGGCAGGATATGCCCATACTTGATCAGTTGCAGCAACGGGACGTGCTGATTCACCAGCCGTTCGAAAGCTTTGATGGCGTACTGGCATTTTTGCGTGAGGCGGTGAATGACCCGCAGGTGCTGGTCATCAAACAGACCATCTACCGCACAGGCGCTGATTCTGAACTCATGAACCTTTTGACGGAGGCCGTGCGCCGCGGCAAAGAGGTGATGGCGGTGGTGGAGCTCAAGGCACGCTTTGATGAAGAAGCCAACATCAATTGGGCCGAGGCGCTGGAATCCATTGGTGCGCAGGTGGTGTATGGCGTGGTCGGGTTAAAGACACATGCCAAGATGTTGCTGGTAACGCGCCGAGAAGGGCGTCGACTGCGCCGTTATGGGCACTTGTCCACGGGCAACTACAACGTGCGCACTGCACGCCTGTACACCGACCTGAGCTACCTGACGGCCGACGAAGAAACCACGGCCGATATGGATGGTGTGTTTAATCACTTGGCCAGCCAGAACCGCCCCCCCAAGCTGCGCAAACTGATGCTGGCGCCTTTCCATCTGCACCGCCGGATGCTGGAAAAAATTGAACAGGTGGGCCTTGCGGCCAGTCACGGTGAAGATGCCCGCATTGTTGCCAAGATGAATGCGCTCACGGATGAAGCTTTGATGCGCGCGTTGATCCTTGCCGGGCAGCGCGGTGCCCGCATTGATCTCATCGTGCGCGGAGCATGCATGCTGGCTGCGCAGGTGCCCGGCGTGACCGACAACGTGCGCGTGCGTTCGGTCATCGGCCGGTTTTTGGAGCACACGCGTGTTTTCTACTTCCGCTGTGGCGCACAGGAAGACCTTTACCTCTCCAGTGCGGACTGGATGAACCGCAACATGATGCGCCGTGTGGAGCTGGCCTGGCCGGTGACAGACCCTTCACTGCGACAGCAGATCGTGGACGAGTGCCTTGTGGCCTATCTGTGCGATGACAGGGATGCCTGGACGCTGAACGCCCAAGGGACTTACGACCGTGCGGCACGCCCAGGTGATGGTCTGGGTGCCCAGGACGCGTTGATGGTTCGGTATGGCCCAAAGGTGGGTCGTTCGGCGGTCACCCTCTCGCAAGGAAACGCATGATGGACCTGATTCTTTGGCGCCATGCGGAGGCAGAGGAGGGACCTGAAGGCACCGATGATCTCACCAGGGCCCTGACGGCCCGCGGCGAAAAACAGGCTGCGCGCATGGCCGCTTGGCTGGACCGGCAGCTTCCAGAGGGTCTGCGAGTGCTTGCAAGCCCCGCCCGCCGCACCGAGCAGACTGCCAGTGCATTGGGTCGCAAGTTCAAGATGCGTGCGGAGCTTTTGCCTGGCGCGGCGCCCCATGATTTGCTGGAGCTTGCGCAGTGGCCGCGCGCCAAAGGGGCTGTGCTGATTGTGGGGCACCAGCCCGTGTTGGGCCAGACCATCTCGCAGTTGCTGGGCATGCAGGCGCCTGAATGCGCGGTGCGCAAGGGCTCGGTCTGGTGGCTGCGCCAGCGCCAGCGGCTCGACCAGAGTCAAACCGTTTTGCTGACCGTGCAGTCCCCCGAGCTTCTGTAGCGCAGCAAGAAGTGTTGGCGGTGCCTGAGATACAGCATTACTTGCGGGATGGCTTGGACGATTTTTTAGCGGTGGGGGTGGGCGCGGAGTCTGTTGCGTCGGCCTTTGGGCGCCCCGTCTTGATCGAAGGAACGGAGACCAGCGCGTTGCGCAGGGCCGTGTCGGAAAGCCCTGCCAACAGTTTCAGGCCAGCGCGCAACAACTCGCTTTTCTTGACCGGCTGCGCGAGTGCAGTGGCGCGCTCCTTGAGCACTTCGATGACGGCATACTCATCCTTGGGGATGGTGAAGCTGTCTCGCACGAGCTTGGGTTTTTTCGCCTTGCTTTCTTTGGTGGCTGCTGCAGCGGGAGCATTGGGTGCTGCTGCCTTCTTGGCTGCAGGCTTCATGGGGGCTGCCGTCTTGGACGGTGGTGCCGACGTAGCTTTTGGCTTGGTGCCAAGGTCCGCAGCCTTGGTCACTTTGGGCGCTGTGGCCGCTTTGGTGACGGGTGTGGGCTTGGCAGTTTTGGGTGCTGCTGCTGGCAGTGTGGGTTGTAGGGCAGGGGTTTGAGAAGGCGAAGCGGTCATCATGGTAACGGCAGTTGTAAAACGGTATAAACAGTTTATACCGTTTTATTTCTGCCCTCAAGACTGTTCGCAGCTGCGCTCAAGGTATCTGTGCCACCAGCTCCCAGGGCGTCTTTTGCCATGCCCCCATTTCTTCCCTCAGCAGGTGGGCGGACTGGGGGTAGGCGTTGCCCCAGCCGGGACGGGCCGTTAAGAAGAAGTGCTGGGCTTCGCGGCGCAACGACATCCCCTGTGTGTCGGGTGTGCGCCGAGCGTGGCACAAAGCCACTGCCAGCCGAAGGCAGAGAAGCTGGAGAACAAACACAGGATCGGTGAAATCCACATCCAGCTTGCGCACCTTGCCGCGCTGCCCCTGCACCAACAGACCGAGCCGATGCAGTTCTGGAAGTGCGAAGCCCGCAGCGTCTGTGTTGTCGAGGATGTAGGCGCCGTGTCGGGGGTGTTCGCTGTGGGAGACGATGCAACCGATCTCGTGCAGCCGCGCTGCCCATTCCAATTTGCGCGACGCGCGTTCGCTGCCGGGAGGCGCTGCCTGCTCAAACAAGGCACAGGCTGTGTGCGCCACCCGCTCCGCGTGTTCCATGTCCACTGCAAACCGGTGCATGAGACCATTGACGGTGGTGGTGCGCAGGTCGGTGCCCGGTTGCTCCCGGTCCAGAAGGTCATACAGCGCACCCTGGCGCAAGGCGCCCTGCGCCACATGCATCTGATCGATCTCCAGCAGGTCGAACACGGCTCGCAGCACACTGATGCCTCCGCCGATGACAGCGCGGCGCTCTTCTTTCAGCCCCTCCATGCGCAAGCGATCTGCGGATTGGGCGCGCAACAGCCTCTCTTGCAGCCAGTCCAGGCCTTCGCGGGTGATGAGACCTTCGGCCCCTCCTGCTGATGCCAGCACGTCTCCCACCGCGCCAGCGGTGCCGGATGAGCCGTAAGCGATGTCCCAGGCATCAGGCCGGAAGGTTTCCAGCGCTTCGTCCAGCACCGCCTTCGCGGCGATTTCGGCTGCCAAAAAAGCTTGAGCGGTGAACTCGCCCTTGGCAAAGTAGCGTTGTGACCAGGCGACACTGCCCACTCGGAACGAGGCCACCGCGTTCGGTGTGAACTGCTGGCCCAGGATGAGTTCGGTGGACCGGCCGCCGATATCGACCACCAAACGGCGTTCGTCCGATTGCGGCAGCAGCCGGGCGACCCCTTGGTAGATGAGCCGGGCTTCCTCAGGCCCGGAAACCACATCGATCGGATAACCCAGAACTTCGCGGCCGCGTGAAAGGAATTCGTCCCTGTTGCGCGCTTCCCTCAGGGTTTGAGTGGCTACCGCACGCACCTGTGCAGCCGGGAAGCCGGCCAGGCGCTCACCAAAGCGCGCCAGGCATGCCCAGCCACGTTCCATGGCCTCCCGGGTCAGGTTGCGATCTTCGTCCAGGCCATTGCCTTGGCGCACGGTTTCCTTGAGGTATTCCACCCGTTGGATATGGCCGAACTCGTAGCGCCCGATTTCAAGGCGAAAACTGTTGGAGCCGAGATCGACTGCGGCGAGACGTGTGCCGTTCTGCATGTAGTTGTTGGTGTTGCTGTGCCCGGCATCGTACCGCGAGCGTCTTGTCGGGTAACCCCATCGGCCTGCTTGGGCTGGCCTGTGCAAGCCAGTGGGCTGGCAAAGTGTGGCTGCAATTTATGACCGTTCGATGACGCCGTTGCACGATTGAAATGTTTCATGGCGTCAGGTTGAAAGAAGGGTCGTGTGTCACCGATTTGTCATCTTGGCGCCCTAGAGTTCGTCCTGTTCCTGTCAACCCTAGCCAAGAAGGTATCGAATGAAACGCACATTTCTCAAATCCGTCGCTGTAGCGCTGGCCACGATGGCTGTCGGTAGCGCCGCCTTTGCGGCAGACATTACGGGCGCCGGGGCCACGTTCCCTTTCCCCATGTACGCCAAGTGGGCAGAAGCCTACAAGAAGGAAACCGGCACAGGCTTGAACTACCAGTCCATCGGTTCGTCCGGCGGCATTCGCCAGATCCGCGCCAAAACCGTGGCCTTTGGTGCCACCGACGCGCCCGTGCCGGGCGCCGATCTGGACAAGGACGGCATGGTGCAGTTCCCCGCGATCATCGGCGGCACGGTGCCTGTGATCAATCTGGACGGCTTCAAACCTGGTGAACTGCGCGTCACGGGCCCCGTGCTCGCCGACATGTTCCTGGGCAAGATCAGCAAGTGGAATGACCCCAAGCTCACTGCGCTGAATCCCGGCAAGACCCTGCCTGATCAGTCCATCACCGTGGTGCACCGCGCTGACGGCTCAGGCACCACGTTCAACTGGACCGACTACCTCTCCGTGGTGAGCAAGGAGTGGGCTGATACGGTGGGCAAGGGCGCAGCGGTGAAGTGGCCTGCAGCTTCCTCCGTGGGCGGCAAGGGCAACGAGGGCGTTGCCGCCAACGTGACGCGCGTGAAGGGTGCCGTAGGCTATGTGGAATACGCCTACGTCAAGAAGAACAACATGAACTTCCTTCAGCTGCAGAACGCTGACGGCAAGTATGTGAACCCAGATGACAAGACGTTTGCTGCGGCTGCTGCGGGTGCTGACTGGTTCAGCGTTCCAGGCATGGGTGTTTCCATGGTGAATGCCAAGGGTGCAGACAGCTGGCCTGTGAGCACCGCATCGTTCATCCTGATGTACAAGGACCCAGCAGACAAGGCCCAGTCGGCCGAAGTGCTGAAGTTCTTTGACTGGGCTTTCAAGAACGGCAAGGGCATGGCCGCCGAGCTGGACTATGTGCCGCTGCCTGACAGCCTGACGGCCGAGATCCGCTCCAAGGTGTGGTCGCAAATCAAGAAGTAAGCACTCTGCTCCAAAATAGCGCCCATGGTCGGCCAAGCTGGCCGATGGGCGCTGGTTTGTGGGGCATCCAGAAGCCAGATGGGAGTCAACATGAGCGTGGGAACCACCATGAGTTCACAACCCGCGTCCGCCAAAGTGGCGAACGCCCCCACCATGTCGATGGTGTCAATTGCCAAGCGGCAAAGACTTCAGGACATATTTTTCCATCGGCTGACCCAGAGCCTTTCCTTGCTGGTGCTGGTGGCACTGCTCGGCATCATCGTTTCCCTGTTCGTTTACGCATGGCCGACTTTTCACAAGTTCGGTGTCCAGTTCATCTGGCGCGTGGAATGGGACATCATCAATGAAGAATTCGGTGCCGCGATCGCCATCGTCGGCACCCTCGCCAGCGCCGGTATTGCGCTGCTGATCGCCGTGCCGCTCGCCTTCGGCATCGCACTGTTCCTGACCGAAACCTGCCCGGTGTGGTTGCGCCGCCCGCTCGGCACTGCCGTGGAGCTGCTGGCGGCCGTGCCGTCCATCATCTACGGCATGTTTGGCCTTTTTGTGTTCGCGCCGCTGTTCGCCGACTACTTCCAGATGCCGGTGCAAAAGCTGCTCGGCTCCATGCCGCTGGTGGGCTTTTTGTTCGGCGGCAGCACCAACGGTTTTGGCATCCTGGCGGCCGGCATTGTGCTGGCGTTCATGGTGCTGCCGTTCGTGGCGGCCGTGATGCGCGACGTGTTCGAGATCGTGCCGCCCATCCTGCGCGAGTCGGCGTACGGCCTGGGTTGCACAACCTGGGAAGTGGTGCGCCGCGTGGTGCTGCCCTACACGCAAAAGGGTGTGATCGGCGGCGTCATGCTGGGCCTGGGCCGCGCCCTGGGCGAGACCATGGCGGTGACGTTCGTGATCGGCAATGCCAACCGCATGCCCACGTCGCTGTTCTCGCCCGGTACGTCCATCGCATCCACGCTGGCCAACGAATTCGGTGAGGCCGCCGACTTCCATTTGTCCACGCTGTTTGCGCTCGGTTTCCTGCTGTTCGTGATCACTTTCGTGGTGCTGTCGGCCGCCAAGATCATGCTGCTGCGCGCCGAGAAGGCCAAGGGCCTTTGAGCCCTGCCATGAAACCCTCCAACGAGACAAGCTCCATGGAATTCAACCAACAACTCTACAAGAAGCGCCAGCGCTCCAACGCCATTGGCCTGACCCTGTCGCTGGGCGCGATGGTGCTGGGTTTGTTCGTGCTGCTCTGGATCCTGAGTGTGCTGCTGTCCAACGGCTTCGCCGCGCTGGACTGGAACATGTTCACCCAGTCCACGCCAGCCCCCGGCTCGGAAGGCGGCGGCCTGGCCAACGCCATCGTGGGCAGCCTGATGATGGTGGGCTTCACCGTTCTGGTGTCCACGCCCATTGGCGTGCTGGCGGGTGTGTATCTGGCTGAGTACAGCGGCCAAAGCAAAACCGCCGAGCTGACGCGCTTCGTGACCGACATCATGCTGTCGGCGCCATCCATCGTGCTGGGTTTGTTCGTCTATGCGATCGCTGTGGCCACGGTGGGCAACTTCTCTGGCTGGGCGGGCAGCCTGGCGCTGTCGCTGATTGCGGTGCCTGTGGTGGTGCGCACCACCGAGAACATGCTGCGCTTGGTGCCTGGCAGCCTGCGCGAAGCGGCCTTTGCCCTGGGCGCGCCGCGCTGGAAGGTGTCCACCATGGTCACCCTGCGCGCAGCCCGCAGCGGCGTGATGACCGGCCTGTTGCTGGCCGTGGCCCGCATCAGCGGCGAGACGGCGCCGCTGCTGTTCACTGCCCTCAACAACCAGTTCTTCAGCACCAACATGAACGCGCCCATGGCCAATCTGCCTGTGGTGATCTTCCAGTTCGCGCTGAGCCCGTATGAAAACTGGGTGCGCCTGGCCTGGGGCGGCGCACTGCTCATCACGCTCTCGGTGCTGATCCTCAATGTCGTTGCGCGGGTCTTCCTGCGCGAAAAGAGCCGTGCCTGATCGGGCCGCCAACCTACGCAGACACAACCAGACAGTCTCCATTTTCAGGATTCGACCATGAACGCCACCGCTACCGCCACTGCCAGCAAGAATGCGCTGGAACTGCGCAACCTGAGTTTCTTCTACGGCAAGTTTCAGGGCCTGCGCAACGTGAGCCTCAACATTGCAGAACACAAGGTCACCGCCTTCATCGGCCCCTCGGGCTGCGGCAAGTCCACGCTGCTGCGCACCTTGAACCGCATGTACAGCCTGTACCCCGGCCAGCGCGCCGAGGGCTCCATCAACTTTTATGGCCAGGACATCCTGGACCCCAAGCAGGACATCAACCTGCTGCGCGCCCGCATCGGCATGGTGTTCCAGAAGCCTACGCCGTTTCCCATGTCCATCTACGACAACATCGCCTTTGGCGTGAAGCTGTACGAGACGCTGAGCAAAAGCGAGATGGACGACCGCGTGGAATGGGCGCTGTCCAAGGCCGCGCTGTGGACCGAGGTGAAGGACAAGCTGCACCAGAGCGGTCTGTCGCTCTCCGGCGGTCAGCAGCAGCGCCTGTGCATTGCGCGCAGCGTGGCAGTGAAGCCGTCGGTGCTGTTGCTGGACGAGCCCACTTCGGCGCTGGACCCGCTGTCCACCGCCAAGATCGAAGAGCTCATTGACGAGCTCAAGCACGACTACACCATCGCCATCGTGACCCACAACATGCAGCAGGCAGCCCGCTGCAGCGACTACACCGCCTACATGTACCTGGGCGAAATGATCGAGTTCGGCGCCACCGAGCAGATCTTCTTCAAGCCCGAGCGCAAGGAAACCGAGGACTACATCACCGGCCGCTTCGGCTGATGGATGGTTGCTACTCTATTTATAGCTATTAGTGCTTGATGGATAAGCGCTAGAGCCATATTTGATCCATAACCGTGAGGTTGTACGCCAAATGCCAGATAAACACCTTTCCTCGCAGTTCGACAGCGAACTCAACAGCGTCTCCGCCCGTGTCATGGAAATGGGCGGCCTGGTCGAGTCGCAGATTCGCCAGGCGGTCTACGCCTTGTCCCAGTTCAGCCTTGAGGCGGTAGAAACGGTCGCTTCTATGGAGACCCGCATCAATGCGATGGAGGTCGAGATCGACCAGGAACTCTCCTCCATCATTGCCCGCCGCCAGCCTACCGCGCGCGATCTGCGCCTGCTGCTGGCCTTCTCCAAGGCCACGGCCAACCTCGAGCGCATGGGCGATGAAGCCAACAAGATGGCGCGCATGGTGCGCTCCATCATCGAAAGCGGCGCACCGCGCTCGCTGCCGTCCAGCGATCTGCGCACCGCGGCGGAGCTCGCTTCTGGCCTGCTGCGCAAGACGCTGGATGCGTTTGCACGCCTGGACGTCAAAGCCGCTGTGGCCATCCTCAAGGAGGACGACCTCATCGACAAGGAGTTTGACGGCTTTGTGCGCAAGCTCATCACCTACATGATGGAAGACCCCCGCACCATCTCGCCCAGCCTGGACCTGCTGTTTTTGGCCAAGGCGATTGAGCGCATCGGAGACCACTCCAAGAACGTGGCCGAGCTCATCATCTATCTGGTCAAAGGCAAGGATGTGCGCCACACTGCCCTTGATGAGATCGAGTCGGCAGTCCTGTAAGAAAGGGCTTTGGCATCGTTATGAGAAAGCTCCCCCGTGTCCTCATCGTGGAGGATGAACCTGCAATCGCCGAGCTGATTGCGGTGAACCTGCGCCACAACGGATTTCAGCCCTTCTGGGCGGAAGACGGCGACTCTGCCCAGCGCGAGCTGGATGCCGTGTTGCCGGACGTCATCTTGCTGGACTGGATGCTGCCGGGCCAAAGCGGCCTGTCGCTGGCCCGCAAATGGCGTGCCGACAGCCGCACCAAGCCCATTCCCATCCTC
>JBCNOJ010000174.1:0-9277 GCA_039593925.1 Acidovorax sp. | reverse complement strand
GACCGGCTGCAGGTCGGCGACACGTTCGTAGAGGGTGACTGGCCCGCCAGGGCTGGCCGGTCACCCTCTATACGGAGAATTCGGTGTGCAGGCGCAAATGAACAAACATGGCCCCCATTGTAGAAAGCCTGTCCGCTCCGCTGCGCCGGTCTTCCGCCCAGGCGGGATGCCAGCCATTCACTGGCGCCAGTACAATGGCCCGCGTGTCTTGGGGCTCGCTGGTTTGCAACGCTTCGCAGTCCATGCGCAGTATGGGCCCGCCGCCCCGCCTGTTCCGTCGTCTTTTTCGCTGAAAGCTGCTTGCAATGCTGCGTGCTCCTCTGCCCCTTGTTTCCGCCCTGCTGATCGCCGGTGTCCTGGCAGGCTGCTCCAGCACTTCCGATGACAAAACCGCAGGGTGGAGCCCGAACCGCATCCATTCTGAAGCGCAGGACGAGATGAACAGCGGCGCCTATGACAAAGCCGTGCCGCTGCTCGAAAAGCTGGAAGGCCGCGCAGCCGGCACACCACTCGCCCAGCAGGCGCAGATCGACAAGGCTTACGCGCAGTACAAGGCTGGCGAAAAAGCCCAGGCCATCGCGACGCTCGACCGGTTCATCAAACTGCACCCCGCCAGCCCAGCGTTGGACTACGCGCTCTATCTCAAGGGCCTGGTGAATTTCAACGACAACCTGGGTCTGTTCTCGTTCATCTCGCGCCAGGATCTGTCAGAGCGGGATCAGAAGGCCGCCAAGGACTCGTTTGAATCGTTCAGCGAGCTTGTCACGCGCTTTCCCGACTCGCGCTATGCACAAGATTCGCGCCAGCGAATGACCTACATCGTCAACTCGCTCGCGCAGTACGAGGTGCATGTCGCGCGCTACTACTACCAGCGTGGCGCTTACGTGGCGGCCATCAACCGTGCCCAGGTGGCACTGGCCGACTACCAGGGCGTTCCTGCTCTGGAAGAGGCGCTTTACATCCTGATCCAGTCCTATGACGCCCTGGGCATGACCCAACTGCGCGATGATGCACGCCGCGTGATGGACTCCTCCTACCCCCAGAGCGAAATGGTGCGCAGCGGCTTCAAGGGCAAGGCAGATCCGTGGTGGAAGTTCTGGTAAGCGCCAGCAGGGCTGTCTCAAACGCTTCAGGCGTCTCCAGGCGCGCCATGGGTGGCAGCGCCGCGAGCAACCGCTTGCCGTAGCCCATGGTGACAAGCCGCTTGTCACCCACCACAAGAATTCCCCGATCTGTTTCACGGCGAATCAGCCGACCGGCCCCCTGCTTCAGCGCCACCGCAGCCTCAGGAAGTGCGTAGGATTTGAAGGCCGATCCCCCGGCCTCTTCGATCTTTTGCGTGCGGGCCTCGACCAGCGGGTCACCGGGTGGCGGGAAGGGCAGCTTGTCGATCACCACCAGTTGCAGGGCATCACCGGGCACATCAAAGCCCTCCCAGAACGTGGCCGACGCCACCAGAACACAGCCCGGTTGGCCATGGTCATTGCCTTCGCGGAACCGCTCCATGAGTCGGCGCTTGGGCCACTCTCCTTGCACCAGCACCTCCAGAGCGCCGGTAGCGCCTACTGTGCTCTTGAGCGCATCACCAATACTGCGCAACGCCCTGAGCGTCGTGGTCAATACCAGCGTTCGTCCGCCCAACTGCAAGGCTGCCTGCCCCGCCCATTGCGCCAACGCGGCGCTGTGGGCCAGATCCGCCGGCGAAGGCAGATCGCGGGGCACGTAAAGAGCGGCCTGGGTTGCATAGTTAAAGGGGCTGGCAACGCGCAAGATTCGCGCGTCCTGAAGGCCCGCACGCTGGGTGAACCATGTCAGGCCCTCGTCATCGCCCAGCGTCGCTGAAGTGAATATCCAAGCGCGGCCGGGTACAACCGGTGCTGCAGACATATCTTCTGGCCAACCATCCTCGTCCGCGGCAGGCGTGGCAGGCACCGCCAACAATCGGTTGCGCATGGCTTCTGCAATGTCCAGGGGGGACTCGACCAGCCGGATCTGCAGGCCCACGTCCACCCACCGCACGGCGTCATTGCGGCCCGATCCGTTAAAACGGGCCAAACGCGCGAGTAACTCATTGCAACGCTCATAGAGGCGGACAAAGTCTGGCGCGATTTCGCTCACGGTATCCAGGGCGTCGAGAGCCTGTGAGCAAGCCTCGGCGATGCCGCCGAGGGCCACACGCCACACCCTGCCGTCGACGCCCTCAGGCCATTCGCCAGTCCAACGCAGCTTGGCGCCTGCACGCGCTTCGCCTGCGGCCAGGCGCAGGTTCTGGGCAGCCTGCTCCACGGCCCGGGCCACACCCAGCCAGTCTGCCAAACCCCGGGCATGCTGCAGCCCCGCAGCCAAAAGGTCTCGGCCCAAATCCATCAGTTGGCCGGTGGTCAGTTGCACGCCCATGAACTGCACGCCGGTTTCGTTGATCTGGTGCGCCTCGTCGAAAACCACCACACGCACCGTGGGCAACAGTTCGGCCATGCCGGATTCGCGCACCGCCACATCGGCGAAAAATAGGTGGTGGTTGATGACCACGATGTCCGCTGCCAGTGCCTCGCGGCGCGCCTTGTGCACATGGCAGTCGCGAAAACGTGGGCACTGCGTGCCCAGGCAGTTCTCTCGGGTCGAGGTGATGAGTGGGATCACCGGGGAGCGGTCATCAAGCCCTGTAAGTTCTGCCAGATCACCCGTGACGGTGGACTGCGCCCAGGTTTCAACCTTGCCCAGAACACGCGCCACGCCTCGCTCGCCTGCCAGCGCGTCCTGCCGCGCGCGCTCCAGGTGGTGCAGGCACAGGTAGCTGGCGCGCCCTTTGAGCAACGCCATGCGCACAGGCAACTCCAGGGTCCTAGCAAGGCGTGGCAGGTCCCTTGAAAACAGTTGATCCTGCAGGGCCTTGGTGGCAGTGGACAACAACACGCGCTCGCCACTCAGAAGCGCCGGCACCAGGTACGAAAACGTTTTGCCCACCCCGGTGCCCGCCTCCACCACCAAGGCACCTCCCGCCTCGATGGTCTGCGCCACGGCCACGGCCATCTCGGTCTGGCCGCCGCGCGGCTGAAAGTGCGCATCGGCCCTCGCCAGAACACCCTCAGACGCGAAGACCTCCTGCACCATGTCCGACAAGGCCATCAAATGCCTCCCTCGCCGAAGCGGCCAAAGGCGCCATTCAACGGCGATGGCGAGTCGGCGCCGCGCACTGAGCGTTCTGACGCCGTGGCAAAGAAATGGGGGTCTCTGAAGGAGTTGGGGCAGTGGTTCAAGGCAAGGGGCCGCAGCGCTGGCAAAAATGCGACAGGCGGGCGGATAATAAGCGCTTGGCCCGCTGCACTGGTGGGCGTTTGTGCACGGCACCCCCACAATCACCAGCATGACCAAAGCGTTCCGCCTTATCGCGTCCACCGGCATCCACAAGGGTGATCGGGAATACCAGCAAGACCAGGTGGCCCTGATAGCGCACCAGCGGCACAACGGGTGTGTGCTGGGCGTGGTGGCGGACGGCATGGGCGGACGCAGCGGCGGCCGCAAGGCCTCGGACCAGGTGATGATGACGGCGCGCCAACTGTTCGAGCGTTATTCGCCAGACACCGACGACCCGGTCTCGATGCTCAAGAGCATGGTAGAAGAGGCCCACATCGTGATCCGCCTCACGGCCATCTCTGCCGAGCAGGAGCCACACAGCACCATCGCAGCATTTCTCATCAACCCTCGCGGCGACTGCCACTGGGTGCATGCTGGCGACTCGCGCATTTACCATTTCCAGGGCCCACGGCTGGTGTCGCGCACCAGTGACCACTCTTACGTGCAAGCGCTGGTCGACCGCGGCGAACTGACCGAAGCCGAGGCCAACAACCACCCGCACTCAAACATCCTGGTGGGCTGCCTGGGCACCGAAAGCGACCCACCTGTCACCACGCACATCATTCCGCAACTGCAGCCCGGCGACGTGCTCCTCGCCTGCAGCGACGGCGTGTGGCACTACTTTTCCCCCACCGAACTGGCCTCCGTCGTGGACTCGTTGGCGCCGCGTGAAGCCACAGAGTTCCTCATTGAAAAAGCCCGCACGCGTGCACGCGGTGGCGGCGACAACCTGTCGCTTGTGATCGTGAAGATCGAAGCTTTGGTCGAAGAAAAGAAGGTGGCCCGCCTCATCACGGCGTAGCCTGCCTGCATGCCACCGGTTGGTGGCTGTGGCTTCGAAGCTTCGCCGCTTTGGCAGCGGGAAAAAAATTTTGATTCAGCGCGTGCCGTCCGATGCCGTTGGCAATGGTGCTGCAGGCACGCGCCCCGAAGCCGCCGCGTCGGCCCGGGCCTTTTCCACGCGGGTGCGGCGCTCCTGTGCGGCCTTCACCGCCTCCGCCTGTCGCGCCCGGGCTTTTGCAGCGCGCTCGGCGTTGTCGGTGTTGCGCACGGATTGCTCGTGGGCCTGGGCCTGCGAACGGTCCCGCTGTACCAGTGCGCGGCGCTCCGCGTCTTGCTCACGTTGGGCCCTGGATGCTGCGGGCTCTGCGGCGCGGGGAGGATGCCGCAAAGTCGCCCCACCCCCGTCTCCAGCGGAAGGCGCCGCGCGCGCAGCGCTCTGCTTTTCCTCAATGGAGCGCAGGCGCTCTGCCGCCTTTTCCTTGCGCTCTGCATCGTTCAGCGCAAATTCTTGATTGCGTAGGCGTATTTCGGCTTCTCGGGCCTGGGCGCGCACTCCACGCAGGCAGTCTTCCACCGAAAACCGCTGGTAGCACGCAGACTCGTCGCGCTGTCGCTGGGCCTTCAAGGCTGTTCGCTCGTCACGAATGCGCTCATGCGCTGCCTTGCGCTGGGCCGCCACCGAAGCTGCGGCCACTGCATCGTGTTCGGTGGGTTGCGGCGACTGGGCCTGCGCCGCGGTTACTACGAGCGTTGCGGCCAGCAAACAGGCCGATGCGAGCAGTCTCTTGCGCATGATCGACCGATGCCTTTCAAGGGTGATGTGGCGCAGCGCTGAATGGTTCATGTGAGCCCCGTGTCCACAACGCGGCGCTCCAGCGCCAGGAACTCCTGGGACTGCATCTCGTTGAGTCGAGAGACAGTGCGCGGAAACTCATGGGCCAGCGGCCCTTCCGTGTAGAGCTCTTCGGGCTGGACTGCAGCCGACATGATGAGTTTCACGCGCCGGTCATACAGCACATCCACCAGCCAGGTAAATCGACGCGCGGGAGACGCCATACTGACGGGCATGTGGGGCACATCCGAGAGCAGCACCGTGTGGAACTGGCTGGCGATCTCCAGGTAATCGTTCTGCGAGCGCGGGCCGCCGCACAGCGTTTTGAAATCGAACCACACCACGCCGCCCGCCTTGCGCCGTGCTCGGATTTCGCGCTGCTCGATGTGCAGCACCGGATCTTCGTCGTGCACCTCGGCGAGCTTGTCGAAAGCCAGGTTCATCTCGGCGTCGGCATCCGGGCCCAGCGGAGTGTGATAGAGCTTGACGTGCTCCAGAGTGCGGCGCCGGTAGTCGGTGCCGTTGTCCACATTCACCACTTCCAGACGCTGGTTGAGCAAGGCAATGGCGGGAAGGATACGGTCACGGTGGAGACCGTCCGGGTACAACCCGTCCGGTTCGAAATTGGACGTGGTAACAAACCCCACGCCATTGTCGAACAACGCCACCAGCAACCGGTGCAGGATCATCGCATCGGTGATGTCTGCCACATGAAACTCGTCAAAGCAGATGAGCTTGTAGCGCTTGGCAATGCGTGCGCCCAACACATCCAGCGGGTCCACCGTGCCTTGCAGCCCGACAAGCTCTCGGTGCACCTCACGCATGAACTCGTGAAAGTGCAAGCGCACCTTGCGCTTGAGCGGCACGGCATTGAAAAAGCATTCCATCAGGAAGCTTTTGCCGCGCCCTACTCCGCCATACATGTACACGCCCCGAGGCACCTCGGGGCGGTTGATCAGCTTCTTGAGTGCATTGGAGCGCTGCGACTTGTACGCGGCCCAGTCATCCGCACAGCGCTGCAGCGCATCCACGGCGCGCAACTGTGCAGGATCGCTTTGATAGCCCTTAGCGGCCAGCTCGGCCAGATATGCCTGTTTGACGGTCACGAAGTCTGCACTCTAAACTATGATTTTTATAGCTACTAGCGCTTGATAGACAAGCGCCAGAGCCCGATTTGACTCAAAAATCAGAAGTTCAGGGTGCGCTTGTCCACGGCGAGCGCCGCTTCCTTGGTGGCTTCACTCAAGGATGGGTGGGCGTGGCAGATGCGCGCGATGTCTTCGCTGCTGGCCTTGAACTCCATCGCCACCACGGCTTCGGAGATCAGCTCGCTGGCCTGTGGGCCCACGATGTGCACGCCCAGGATCTCATCCGTCTCGGCGTCGGCCAGCATCTTGACCATGCCGGTGGTGTCGCCCAGTGCGCGCGCTCGGCCGTTGGCCAGGAACGGGAAGCTGCCAGCCTTGTACTTGACGCCGTCGGCCTTGAGCTGCTGCTCGGTGCGACCGACCCAGGCGATCTCGGGGCTGGTATAGATGACCCAGGGGATGGTGTTGAAGTTGACATGGCCGTGCTGGCCAGCAATGCGTTCCGCCACGGCAACGCCCTCTTCCTCGGCCTTGTGCGCCAGCATCGGGCCGCGCACCACGTCACCCACGGCCCACACGCCGGGCAGGTTGGTCTTGCAGTCGCCGTCGACCACGATGGCACCGCGCTCATCCAGGGCCAGGCCCACGGCTTCGGTATTCAGGCCGATGGTGTTGGGCACGCGGCCGATCGAGACGATGAGCTTGTCCACGTCCAGCGTCTGGGCTTCGCCCTTGGCATTGGTGTAGGCGATGGACACACCCTTCTTGCCGGTCTTGATCTCGCCGACCTTCACGCCCAATTCGATCTTCAGGCCCTGCTTGTCGAAAGCCTTCTTGGCTTCCTTGGCGATCTGCTCGTCCACCGCGCCCAGGAAGGTCGGCAGGCCTTCAAGGATGGTGACTTCCGCACCCAGGCGGCGCCACACCGAACCCATCTCCAGGCCAATCACGCCCGAGCCGATCAGGCCAAGCTTCTTGGGCACAGCGCCGACGCGCAACGCGCCGTCGTTGGACAGCACCAGTTCCTCGTCGAATGGCGTGCCGGGCAGCGCGCGGGCATTGGAGCCCGTGGCGATGATGATTTGCTTGCCCGTGATGGATTCTTCGGCGGCGCCGGCCACCTTGATCTCGTAGCCACCATCAGCTGCTTTGACAAACGAGCCGCGGCCGTGGAAGAAGCTGATCTTGTTCTTCTTGAACAGATACAGAATGCCGTCGTTGTTTTGCTTAACGACAGTGTCCTTGCGGGCAATCATCTTGGCGACGTCCATCTTGACGTCGCTGGCCGTGATGCCGTGCTCGGCAAAGTGCTTGTTGGCGTGCTCGAAATGCTCGGACGACTGCAGCAGCGCTTTGGAAGGAATGCAACCCACGTTGGTACAGGTGCCGCCGGGCGCTGGGCCGCCCTTGTCGTTCTTCCACTCATCGATACACGCCACATTGAAGCCCAACTGGGCGGCGCGGATGGCGGCGATGTAGCCACCGGGGCCACCACCGATGACGATCACATCAAATTGTTTGCTCATGGGAAATCTCGTTCAGTCAGTTGGAGAAAGACCCACCGGCGGGCAGGACCAGAGGCCAGGCCACGCGGGTGGGTCGATACAGTCAGGGGATCAGATGTCGAACAGCAGGCGCGATGGGTCTTCCAGCGCGTCCTTCATCGCCACCAGGCCCAGCACGGCCTCACGGCCGTCGATGATGCGGTGGTCGTAGGACATTGCCAAATAGTTCATCGGGCGCACCACGACCTGGCCGTTTTCGACCATGGCGCGGTCCTTGGTGGCGTGTACGCCCAGGATGGCCGATTGCGGTGGGTTGATGATGGGGGTGGACATCATCGAGCCGAAGGTGCCGCCGTTGGAGATGGAAAACGTGCCGCCAGTCATTTCTTCAATGCCCAGCTTGCCTTCTGCAGCCTTCTTGCCAAACTCGGCGATCTTCTTTTCGATGTCGGCGAAGCTCATCTGATCTGCATTGCGCAGGATGGGCACCACCAAACCGCGTGGCGAGCCCACGGCGATACCGATGTCGAAGTAGCCGTGGTAAACGATGTCGTTGCCGTCCACCGAGGCGTTCAGCACGGGGTACTTCTTGAGGGCATGCACGGCCGCCTTGACGAAGAAGGACATGAAGCCCAGCTTGGTGCCGTGCTCCTTGGTGAAGCTGTCCTGGAACTTCTTGCGCAGGTCCATCACGGGTGCCATGTTCACTTCGTTGAACGTGGTCAGGATGGCGTTGGTCGACTGCGATTGCAGCAGGCGCTCTGCCACACGGGCGCGCAGGCGGCTCATGGGCACGCGCTGCTCGGGACGGCCGCTCAGGTCTTCCTTGGCGGCGGGGGCTGCCACCTGCGGCAACGCCTTGGTGGGCACGCCGGTAGGAATCACGCTAGGGGCCACGGCAGCCTTGGCACCACCGGCCACGGCAGACAACACGTCGCCCTTGGTCACGCGGCCGTCCTTGCCCGTACCGGCCACGGCCGATGCGGACAGGTTGTTCTCGGCCAGCAGCTTCGCAGCGGCAGGCATCGCCACGTCGCCCTTGGAGCCGCCAGCAGCGGCTGGGGCTGCTGCTGCGGCAGGCGCTGCTGCGGGAGCAGCAGCAGCGGCCGGGGCTGCGGCAGGTGCAGCTGCGCCAGCCTTGCCTTCAGTGTCGATCTTGGCGATAAGCTGGTCGGCCACCACGGTAGCGCCATCGGCCTGGATGATTTCAGCGAGCACGCCAGCGGCAGGTGCGGGCACTTCCAGCACCACCTTGTCGGTTTCGATCTCGATGAGGATTTCGTCCACGGCCACGGCTTCACCGGCCTTCTTCTTCCAGGTCAGCATGGTGGCTTCAGCCACGGATTCAGACAGCTGTGGGACTTTGACTTCTACGATAGCCATTTTGAATTCTTTCAGTAGGGTTCTGTTCTGTGTTCGGTAGGGGTTGCTGGCCTTACTTGGTCAGTACAAAACCCTTGAGCTTGGCAAACGCGCCATCCACCAGCGCTTTTTGCTGCTCTTGGTGCAGGTGCGAGTAACCCACCGCCGGCGATGCCGAAGCAGCGCGGCCGGAGTAACCCAGCTTCTGGCCTTCGAGCATGTTCTCGTGGATGTTGTGCTGGATGAAGAACCAGGCACCCTGGTTCTGCGGCTCGTCCTGGCACCACACGATGTCGGTGGCGTTGGGGTACTTCTTGAGTTCGGCTGCGAAGGCCTTGTGGGGGAACGGATAG
>JBCNOJ010000173.1:0-9325 GCA_039593925.1 Acidovorax sp. | reverse complement strand
CGCACCTACATCATCAACAGCAAGGACCTGCGCGCGGTGGAGCATGTGGCGCGCCACACGCAGATCGGCGTGGATTCGCTCAAGATCGAAGGCCGCACCAAGAGCCTGTACTACGTGGCCCGCACCGCCCAGGTCTACCGCCGCGCGATTGACGACGCCGTGGCGGGCCGCCCTTTCAACCCCGAGCTGCTGATCGAGCTGGAAGGCCTGTCGAACCGCGGCTACACCGGCGGCCTGCTGGAGCGCCGCCCCAGCAACGACTACCAGAACTACATCAACGGCCATTCCACCACGCAGCGCAGCCAGTTTGTGGGCGAAGTTCTGGGCGCCGAGGGTCAGGCCGAAGTGGGCCTGGAAGGTGACTGGGTGCAGGTGGAAACGAAGAACCACTTTGCGGTGGGAGATTTGATTGAGGTGGTGCACCCGAGTGGGAATGTCACCGTGCGGCTGGCGCAGATGCGCGATGTGCTGGGCCAGAGCGTGCAGGTGGCGCAGGGGAATCCGGTGCGGGTGTGGATTCCGCTGGCTGGGCGGTATAGCGGGGCGCTGTTGGCGCGGGTGGTGGAGCAAGCCGCTGATTTAGAAAATGAAACTGCAGCGGCTGCTTGAGAGTATTGGGTCAATGTTTCAGACGACTCCTTTTCCAGGACCGTGCGTGCTTACGCGAGCCGTACAAAAGCCCCCTCGGGAACAGCTGCCAGAACATACATGAAACCCTGCCAGCCGGCACGACGGGCCGTGCTAGAGAGCGGGTTCCGAGCGGAAAACAGCGCCGGACTCTGAAAGTCGGTGGGCAGGTAGTAGATGGCGTTCTCAGTAGGCGCTTTGAGTACCAGAAAAAGAGGGAAGTAGATACCGGCATCCATGCGCTCCTTCTGGGGCGACCAAGCAGCTCCGAGGATCTGTCGGGGCAACCGCGATACGTCAGGAACAGTCATGCTCTTCACTTGACCCAGGAAGCCGCAGAAATCGCATATCAGGTCTGCGCACTTGAAATTAGTCGGGAGCTGTTTAAGAGTCTTTGATCGCTTGCACTTTGGGCAATCGCAAGATCCCGCGACAAGTTTTTCTCCCCAATTTCCCAGTAGTTGTTTTGAAGTGGCCATAGTTAGCTAGTGATCGCTAAAGACGAGAGGATGGACGTTTGAGGGTTAGGAATGCGTCTGCCGAACGGAATCAGTTTCGAAAAAAGCGAAAACAGTCCTATTGCAATCTAATCGCGCGATTGTGTCTGGCGACGTGTCTATGAACCAGAACCTACGTCACCTCCGCACAGAAAGCACATACCCGATAAACGCACAGCAAGGATGCGCGCCATTCGCGAACACCTCTGCTTTGACCAATACCCCCAGCGGCCCCACCTCCTGCGGCGCCCACGGCAAAACGGCCAGATCCTTGCGCTGCACCAGCGGCCGCACAAGGCTTGCTGGCACGCAGACCAGCATGTCGCTGTCCGCCAGCATAGCGCGGATGATTTCCGTCGAGCGGCTGGACACCCTGCACAAGTCCGGCATGCCGCCCAGTTCGTCGAACAGGCTCTCGACCTGTTGCGGGCCCAGGCCGGTGAGGGGCGGGGCCAGCCAGCGTTGTGACAGCAGGGCAGCACGGGTGAGGGCGGTCTGTTGGGTGAGCAAAGGGTGCCCGGGTCGGCAGGCAATGACGAATTCATCCTGCAGCGCGGCGTGAAACTCGAACCCCTGCGGCAGCGGGGTTGGTTTGCGGCAGATGGCCAGGTCCAAGCTGCCTTCCTGAATGCTCTCCAGCAGGTTGTCGATGGTGACTTCGTGGACATCGATGGCGGCGTCAGGGTGTATGGCGCAGTAGGCCGGGATAGCCTGCGTCAGCACGCCGTGGATGCCCGCCGCGATGCTGCCGATGCGGATCAGCGGGGACGTGGCGCCTTGCTGCATCAGCGCAGCATTGCCGGCAGCGGCCTGCAGGGGGACGAGCGAGGCGCGCAGCAACGGGAGCACGGCGTCTCCCAGACCCGTCAGCCGCATGCCTTTGGAGTGCCTCTCGAACAGTGGGCCGCCCATTGCGCTTTCCAGCTCTGCGAGGGCGTGGGTTGCGGCCGGCTGACTCAAGCCGATGGCAGACGCCGCGCGGTGCAGGCTTTGCAGGTCGGCAATCGCGATGGCCAGTTGCAGGTGCTTCAGGCGCACTCGGCCCAGCAGGCGGTTGAACAAGACGGAGGGCGTGAGGTCGGGCATGGGTATTCAAAAGTTGAATCGCATCGAAAAAGAAGCATTGGCACTGCACCGGCTGGTGTGAAACGATCGCGTGCCTTTGGGTGGGATGCGAAACCGCCCGTGGTTCATTCAATTAACGAATCTTATTCCCGCACTGGCCGCAAGCCTGTGCGCAAGAACCCAGGAGACAAAAACCCCATGCCGTCAATGCTGCGCTCTGCCGTGGGCGATATCGCCCCGCACCCTTTCCGCCGTTCCCGTTCCTTCTTCCTCGCTCCGGTAGTGGGGGCCATCCTGGCCATGAGCCAGGCGCAAGCGGCCGACACGCTGGACACCGCCTGCAAGACCACGGCCGAGTGCCAGGCGCAGGTCGCCAAGATCCAGGGCGTGGTCAAGGGCGATGCCACCAGCGCGTTGTCCAAATCGCAAGACACCTTCTATTGGTTTGGCCGCATCAACATGGCATCGACGGTGGTGAATGTGGAGCAGGGCATCATTCCCAAGGCCTTGGCCGGGCGCATTGCCAGGGGTGTGGAGCTTTCGATCACCCAAGCGACCAACCCCGGTGGCAAGCGCCCCACCGATGTCCTGCAGGTCGAGAAGATCATCACCGACGCCGTGGGCCCGGAGGCCACTCTGATCCACACGGGGCGCAGCCGCCAGGACATCCATTCCACGCTGAACGCTGCGCAGCTGCGCCTGGAGATGCTGGACTTTGCCGATGCGCTGGACCAGGCGCGTGCGCGGCTCATCGCCATTGCGCAGACCCATACGGCCACCTACGTGCCGGCTTACACCAATGGCGTGCAGGCCATGCCCATCAGCTACGGGCACTACCTGATGGCATTTGCAGACTCGTTCGCGCGGGACTCGGCGCGCATTCGCGAGGCCTATGCGCGCATCAACCTCAGCCCCATGGGCACCGCAGTGCTTTCCAACTCCAGCTGGGGCATCAACCGCGAGCGACTGGCGCAACTGCTGGGGTTTGATGGGCTCATCGTGAACTCGCTGGACGCGGGTCAGATCAGCACCTACGACATTCCGATCGAGGCCACGTCCATCGCCAGCTCTATCGCCATCCGCGTGGGCGCCTTCATGCAGGATGTGCACACCCAGTACCACCAGACCCGGCCGTGGCTGCTGTTGTCCAGCGCCAAAACCTACACCAGCAGCGCCATGCCGCAAAAGGCCAACCCCGGCATCATCCAGAACACGCGGGCCAAGGCCAGCGATGTGGTGGCGTCGGCCCAGGCATCGTTGTGGCGCGCGCATAACGTGACGCCCGGCATGATCGACTACAAGAACACCTGGAGCCCGTCGAGCGCCAAGACGTTCGTGCAAGGTGTCGAGATGCTGCAGCAGTTTGTGGATGTGCTGGACGCGCTGCGCATCGACCCGGCGCGTGCGCTGGACGAACTCGAATCCGAGTGGACCACCTCGATGGAACTGGCCGAGGCGCTGCAGCGCAGCCATGGCGTGCCGTTCCGCGTGGGCCACCACTTTGCGTCGGATGTGGTGGTGTACGCCAAGGAGCGCAACATTCGCCCCAAGGATTTTCCGTACGCCGAGGCCGTGCGCATCTATCGCGAAGCGGGCAAGAAATACGACCTCAAGGACCAGCGCCTGCCGCTGGGCGAGAAAGAATTCCGCCGCGCTTTGTCGCCTGCCGAAATGGTGACCACCCGAACGGGCACCGGCGGCCCGCAGCCCCAGGAGGTCGCGCGCATGGTGGCTGCCGCCAAGGACACATTGGCCAAAGACCGTGCGTGGTCGGGCGAAGCGCGCCAGCGCCTGCTGGCCGCAGAGGCTGCGTTGAATGCGGCGTTTGAAGGCGTGAAGGCAATGCCCTGAACAAGGCGGGCGGCGTGGTTCAGAAAGACCGCTCGCCCGGAGGTTGTTGCCGGACTGTTCGCAAGAATGGTCCTGGCTTCAACAAGCTCGGCCTGAACGGGTGGGATTTGACCCGAGGCATGCACAAGCATGACATGGGCACGCCATAGGCTCATGAGCGCGCTTAGGCATGAAAATGGCCTGTAGCGCTTATAAATAATAGGCTGTAGGCTATAAATTTTGTAGCCAACTGCGGTGACTGGCGTGACCGTGCCGGTGACGCTTCAGTGGGTGGCGCAGTGCAAGATGGCGGTTCGCTGCGCACAGGCCTGCGCTGTTCAGTCGGAGTGAATCGCTCCAGAATCGGGCGGTTATTCCACCGAACGCCAGGCATGTCCCTCCCCATCGACCCCACCCGCAGCGTTCTCCCGCCCGTGGCCCAGTTTCTGGCCGAGGCCGCATCGCAGCGGCAGTCGGCGTTGCTGGGGCTGGACAAGCCCCCATCGGTCACGCCACCCGCACCGCTGTCCGGGGCCGACCCCAGCGCGCCGCCGCCGTCGGTCTCATCACCCAGCCCGCCTGCGGGGCCGCTGCCCACACCGGCCGACAAGGCCAGCATCTCCGCCCAGGCGCGCGAGCAGCTGGCGGCGGGTTTTGATCCGCGTGGGAGCGGTGCTGCCAGTGGCAGCGTACAAGGGGCCCGGGGGGAGGGCGCGTCACGGGCGGTGCCTTCCAGCTTGCCCAACAGCGCTCCCGCGCCGGCGCTGCCTGCCCGCACGGCAGCGTCCGGCGTGGGCGGCACGGCCTGGCCCACAGCCGGGTTGGGCGCACCGCTGATGCGAATGGTCAGCGCGCTGGTGGCGCAGGTCACGGCCCAAGCGGGCCTGCCGCAACGCGCAGTGGCCGCGCAGCCGTGGCCCATCGGCATGGCGCAAGCCTTGGAAAGTGGTGCGCTGGATGCGGACCAGCCGCCGCTGCAAACCTGGCTGGTGCGCCAGGGCGTGGTGTTGACGCCCGACGGCCAACGCGGGCTGGCGTTGACCTTGCGTGCGCCGGTGCCCTGGCTTGCTGCGCAGCAGGCGCCACTGCCGACGGCGGGTGCGACCGGGGCTCAGCCCAACGCGGCCGGTGCGCTGCAGGTGCCGTTCGCCGGGGGCGGGCAGACGCTGCAGTCGGGCGTGGTGGCCTTGGTGCTGCAGGGCATGGATGCCGCCGCACCACGCACCAGCGCGTTGCTGGTGCTGGACTTGCAACCCCAGTTGGCCGCCACCGTTTATGGCCGCGACATGCTGCAGCAGGCCACCGGCCGCCTGGACCCCTGGACCCAGATGGCCGTGCTGCAGGCCAGCGGCCAGGTGCCCCGCGAGGACGAGCGCGCGCGCAATGGCGCGTCCGGCCTGTGCGAAACGGTGGGCTGCCCGTACGCGGCGCGGGCAGCGTGCGTGCAACCGTTTTGTCTGGCGATGCGCGGGGTTCTGCCGCCCGAGCCGGTAGGCCCGGTGCCGCTGGCCTGATAGCAGCAACCAAACCCCGTAAAAGAAAACCGCCAGGGCCGGAGTGCGGCGGCTGGCGGTGGTTTGTGGTCCTATCTGCCTGAATGGGGTGATAGACCCCTCCCGATGGAGACCCTTAGCGTTCGGGCTGAGCCTGTCGAAGCCTTGCGGCACTTCAACAGCTCAGCGTGAACGGTTTGCGGTGGCACCGAAGGCCACTCCAGGTGCGCTTATGGGTACAGGCCGCGCATTTCGCGGGCATGCAAGATCCGCTGGCAAGCCACGATGAAGGTGGCCGTGCGCAAGCTCACCTTGTGCTCTTGGGCCACCTGCCACACGCCCGCAAAGGCCTCTTGCATGATGCGCACCAATCGGGCGTTGATCTCGTCTTCGCTCCAGAAGAAGCTGGAGAAATCCTGCACCCATTCAAAGTAGCTCACCGTCACGCCTCCAGCGTTGGCGATCACGTCGGGCAGCACCAGCACGCCCTTGTCGTTGAGGATGTCGTCGGCCTCAGGGGTCGTGGGGCCGTTGGCGCCTTCGATGATCAGCTTGGCCTTGATCTTGCCAGCGTTGTCTTTGGTGATCTGGCCTTCCAGCGCCGCGGGAATCAGGATCTCGCAGTCAACGCCCCAGAACTCTTCGGGCTTCATCGCATCGGCGCCAGCAAAGCCGCCCACGCCGCCGCGTGCCTTCACGTGGGCCAGCAGGGCGGACACGTCCAGGCCGTTGCTGTTGAAGATGGTGCCGGTGTGGTCTTGCACGGCCACCACCTTGGCGCCCGCTTCGGCAAACAGCTTGCCTGCGATGCCACCCACATTGCCGAAGCCCTGCACGGCCACACGGGCGCCGTCCAGTGCCAGGCCGGTCAGCTTGGCAGCCTCTACGCCCACGGTGAACACGCCGCGGCCGGTGGCTTCGACACGGCCCAGCGAGCCGCCCAGGTCCACGGGCTTGCCGGTGACCACGCCGGTGGCGGTGGCGCCGGTGTTCATGGAATACGTGTCCATCATCCAGGCCATGATCTGGCCGTTGGTGTTCACGTCGGGTGCGGGGATGTCCTTGGAGGGGCCGATGATGATGCCGATCTCGCTGGTGTAGCGGCGCGTCAGGCGCTCCAGCTCACCCAGCGACAGCTTCTTGGGGTCCACGCGAATGCCGCCCTTGGCGCCGCCGTAAGGCACGTTCACGGCTGCGTTCTTGATGCTCATCCAGGCCGACAGGGCCATCACTTCCGACAGTGTCACGTCCTGGTGGAACCGCACACCGCCCTTGCCGGGGCCGCGGCTGGTGTTGTGCTGCACGCGATAGCCCTCAAAGTGGGCGATGGTGCCGTTGTCCAGCTCGATCGGCACGTCCACGATCAGCGCGCGCTTGGGGCGCTTGAGCGTTTCCACCCAACGGGCCAGATGGCCGAGGTAGGGCGTGACGCGGTCCACCTGCTGCAGGTAGATGCCCCAGGGGCCCAGGTTGTCGGCCTGCAGGTAAGAGGGGAGGGTGTGGGCAGCGCCCTGGGTGGTGTTGCCGTGGGCGCTGGAGGATGAGGACATGGTGGATTCCTTGTGGGATCAGATCAGGCCGCGAAGCTTATGCCTGCGCTTCCACGCTGTCTAAGGCCGGAGTGTTTGGGTGTTATGCGTTTCGTGCATGACGTTGCCGGTGCTCCTTAAGTGCGCATAATTCTGGCGATCTTGCGGTGGATAGCGACAGATTCTTGCGCTGCGGCAGGGCAGGCATCACATCCCTTGTGATTCTGTTACGAATCAATAACATTTGGCCGATAGACTGCGCTAACCGTGCAGCAGACGGCGCAGGGTCATGGCCCGGTGCCGCAGGCAATTCAAAAACAACGGTTCGGGGCTGCGTAGACCCTGTGTTGGACAAAGAGAGGGGGATGGATGAGTGTGACGTGTACGGCCTGTGCGGCCACGAATCGGGAGGGCGCCCGGCATTGCAAGCAATGCGGAGAGACACTGACTGCAGTGCCGCCATCTGTAGCGGCCACGGGCCCAAACTCTGCGCCATGGCCCACGCCTGCGGCAAGCGCGGGCACTGCAGAGGCTTGCCCCCATTGCCAGGCGCCAGTGCGGCCCGGCGCGCGGTTCTGCAGCCACTGCGGCCACGACGCAGGGGCTGGTGTTGCGGTGCCCGCTGCGGCGCCACCCTCTGCGCCAGCCGGGGGTGAGGGTTTGGCGGCAAGAACAGTGCCCGCCATGGCTGAGCCAAATCCTGCTTCGGCAATGGCTGAGGCCCGCAGCCCCCTAGCGGTGCCTGAGAGTGCGGTGGCTGACACGGATGCGGTGAAAACGCCCCTTGAGCCTTGGGTGATGGACTTTGAGTTGCCTGCCCCGGAGAGCACGCCCAAGCCCCCGGCTCAAACGCCCATCACCATGGCTGCAGTGCCCGTGTCTGCGCCCGTGCCTCTTGCGGTGCCCCACGCTGCACTCGCACAACCTGCCACTGACAGCGTGGAGGCCGCACCGGCCGCAGCAGAGGCCGTTACCGCGGCAACGCCGCCGCAGCATATGCCCCCGCCCGTGCCGCCCATGCATCGGCCCATCGATCTGCCGCATTCTCAGATACCACCAACGGACGAAGCGCCGCTGTCTGCCGAAGACCTGGAAGAGGCGCCTGCACGCGGTCGCCCCTGGGCGCTATACGCGGTGGCGGGATTGGCCGGTGTGGCGGTGGTGGGCGCACTGGCGTGGTGGATGTTGCGGGGTGTGCCTATGGCCACCGGCCCGGTGGCCGTTGCTCCCTCCACGGCCACGGCCCCGCGCACACCGGACGCTGAAATCATCACCGAAGCCGCAGAGCCGCCCGGTGCGCCAGCGGTTTCGGCTTCAGCAGCCGAGGCTGCAGCCGTGGTGGCAGAGGCGCCCGTTGCTACCACGCACACGGCCAGTGCCTCCTCCGCAGAGCCGCCATCGGCAACCCCCGCGCCGCGGCCCCCGCCCGGCACCCAGGCACAGGCTGCACCCGCCCGTGCCCCGCGGCCAGTTGCCCCACGCAACAGCAACGAGCCGCCCTGGCAGCATCCCGGCTCTCGCGCGCCTGCTCCGGCCAACCTCTCTGGCGCGGGCGCCACACCGGTGCCTGCCGCCACCCCGGCGCCCGTGGTAGCCCCGGCGCCTGCGCCAGACCCGCTGGGCCCCTTGCGCGCCGACCTGCGCCAGTGCGACGGCGAGCCCAACATACTGAGCAAGGGCGTGTGCGTGGTGCGTGCGCGGCACCGCCACTGCGGCAGCCACTGGGGCAAGGTGCCTGAATGCCCGCTGAGCCAGCGCAGCGGCGACCCCTACAACAACTGAGCGCATACACAACTGAAGAACGCGCTGGCGCGCACCGTCGTGCCCGACGACCGCATCCACAACAACCATTGGAGGGAAACACCATGAATCCGCCCCTTGTGAACACGCAAAGCCCTTACTCCATCTTCCGGCTGCCCGAGGCGCTGACTTGCTGGCCCGCGCTGAGCCTGCTGGCGGCCTCCTTCCTGGCGGCCGCGCTGGTGTTTGCGTTGGGTGGCCTTACGGCGCGCCTGGGCTGGTTGTTTCCGCTGCTGCTGTCCATCGTGGCGTTTGTGATCGCCATGGCGGGTATCAGCGCCGCAGGCGTGTGCCTGACCGACCTGGCACGCCAGCGGCCCTACCGCCGCTTTGCCGACTACATGGTGGCGGGGCTGATGTGCCTACCCAAGCTGCTGGGCGTGGGCCTGCTGATGGCTGTGGCCGCGCTGGCGGTGCTGCTGTGCCTGGCGCTGGTGTTTCTGGTGTGCAAGATCCCGGTGCTGGGGTCTGTGCTGCTGGTGGT
>JBCNOJ010000172.1:0-9362 GCA_039593925.1 Acidovorax sp. | reverse complement strand
TGGACCGCGCCGCCTTCCGCGAGCGCTTCCTGGCGGACTTTCAGGACCCGCGCTTCGCCGAGGAAGCCCCCCAGGCGCTGGAGCAGCTCGAAGCCATCGCCTGGCGCAACTACGACGACAGCCGCAAGGCGCCCCAGACGCGCAAGGCCGGGCCCGGCTATGCCGACCCCGACTACGACCTCTCGGTGGACTGGCTCGACGCCAAGGCGCGCATCGACGCCGCCCGCGAGCGCTGGGTCGATGCCGCAGCGCCCTCGCGCGCGCTGCTGGTGTGCGGCTCGGCCCGCAACGACGGCACCTGCCCCGGCGAAATCTCCAAGAGCTGGCGCATGGTGAAGATGGCGCGCGATGTGCTGGGCGAAGCAGGCATCGACGTGGACGTGCTGGACCTGAGCCTGGTCACCTCCGACTATGGCCGCCACATCCACCCTTGCAAGGGCTGCGTGTCCACCGCCATGCCGCTGTGCCACTTTCCGTGCAGCTGCTACCCCAACCACGCCATGCGCCAGACCGGCGACTGGATGAACGAGATCTACGAGCGCTGGACCGCCGCGCACGGCGTGATGATCATTACGCCCGTGTACTGGTACCAGGCGCCCAGCCCCCTCAAGCTCATGATCGACCGCCTGGTATGCGCCGACGGCGGCAACCCCGACCCCACCAGCACCCACGGCAAGAAGGCCACCGAGGCGAAAGCGCTGGAGCTGGCCGGCTGGGACTACCCCAAGCACCTGGCCGGCCGCGCCTACGCCCTGGCCGTGCACGGCGACGTGGCCGGCATCGAGATGACGCGCCGGGGCCTGTCGGACTGGCTCGACTGGATGGGCTTCATCGACGCCGGCCCCAAGGCGCGGCTGGACCGCTACATCGGCTACTACGAAAGCTATGCCGACAGCCACGCCACGCTGGACAAGGACACCGCCATGCAGGCCGAGGTGCGCGGCGCCGCGCAGGCCCTGTCCGTAGCCATCACAGAGCTGCGTGCAGGGCGCCTCAAACAGCCCGATGCCGCCGTGAAGCGGCCCCGGCCCAAGTGAAAATTCAAGCCAAAAAGGCCCTAGCGCTTGCTAGTCAAGCGCTTTTAGCTATCTTTTTTGACATGAGCGCCCTGCACACGACATGCCCACGCAAGGCCTGGTCCCTGGGGGCTTGACCTTGCCATGGTGTGAAGGTTTACGCTTGTGCACTGAAACCGGTCGCCAGCCGCTGCCCGCACCCTGCGCGCAGCGGTGGGGTGCCCATCCATCCACTTTCCAGGAGCCAGTCCGTGACATCCGCCACCTCATCCACCCCCTCCTCGTCGCCATCCAGCGAAGGCGCCCAGGTCTTCACCGTGCAGGGCATGACCTGCGGCCACTGCGAGCGCGCCGTCACCCATGCCGTGCAATCGGTCGACCCCGCCGCCACCGTGCGCATCGACCGCGCCACCGGCCGCGTGGAAGTCAGCAGCACCCGCGCCGAGCGGGCTGCCCTGGCAGGCGCCATCGCGGAAGAAGGCTACACCGTCGCCGCATGACCACCGGCCGCCCCCCCAGCGGCCGGCCGCTTTCCATCGGCGAAGCCGCGCGCAGCGCGGGCATCTCGGCCCGCATGGTGCGGCACTACGAATCGCTGGGCCTCATCACCAGCGTGGCGCGCACCGACAGCGGCTACCGCCAGTACACCGAGGCGGATGTGCACACACTGCACTTCATCCGCCGCAGCCGCGACCTGGGCTTCTCGATGGAAGAGATCGCCGACCTGCTGGGCCTGTGGCACGATCGCAGCCGCGCCAGCAGCCAGGTCAAGCGCATCGCGCAGCAGCACATCGACGACCTGAGCGAACGCATCGCCCACATGCAGGCCATGCAGCGCACGCTGCAGACGCTGGTGTCCTGCTGCCAGGGCAACGACCGGCCGGACTGCCCGATATTGGATGACCTGGCGGGAGGCCAGGGGCAAGCCAGCAGTGCCAAGGTGCCCCGCAAATCACTATCAAAGTAATAGCTGACAGCGCTTATCCATCGAGCGCCAGAGGCCTAAAAGGCTTGAACTTACGCTGAGGCGGCGCTCGTCAATGCGCAGCGCACACCACGAAGCACCACCCGATCGGCCGGACCGCTAAGCCTTGCTGGCAGCTGCCTTGCGCCTGGAGGCCGCCTTGGCCGCAGCGCCCGTGGTCTTGGTTCTGGCCTTGGCCGGGGCCTGGACAGGCCGCCGCAACACCCCATCACACAGCGTTGCAATGCACTGCTGCGCCACCTGCTCAGCCGTGTACTCGCCGCCCGGCTGGTACCAGCGGCCAATCCAGCTCAGTGCGCCAGCAATTACGAACGCTGTCATCTTCGGGTCGCAGGGCTGGATCGATCCTTCTGCAACGCCTTCGGCCACCAAGCGGCGGAACTCCTGGTCGATGGCGGACTTGAGGCGACGCAGTTCCTTGCGGCTGGTGGGTGGCACCTGTTCGTCGCCCACGCGGATCAGGCACATGCCGAAGTCCTGCGTGACGATGCGCGCATACACCTGCATGCAGGTGATGAGCTGGTCGATGGCCTGGCCGCCTGCGGCGCGCGATGCCTCGATGCCTTCGAGCATCATGTCCAGGCCTTGGCGCACGCACTGCAGCAGGATCTCGTCCTTGTTCTTCACGTAGTAGTACAGCGTGGGCTTGGTCACGTTCAGCCGCGCCGCGATGTCGTCGAGCGAGGTGGCGTGAAAGCCACGCTCGTTGAACAGCTGGGCGGCCGCCTGCAGCACCGCATTGCGCTTGGCCTCGCGCTGCTGCTCACGGTGTGAGGCGGGCGCCCATGGAGAGGCACTGGTCGGTTCGGCGTCTGTGGCGCCCATTGCGGCTGCAGAGGATGCAGAAACACCCTTCGCTGCAGGCGCGCCTTTGGCTGATCGGCCAGATTCAGCTGGGCGGGTAGACACCACGGATCGCAGCGGTGCTGCCGCAGGCCGGGCGCCACCGCCACGGGCCTTGCTGCCGCCTGCGTTGGCACTTGCAGCGCTGGTCGTGCTGCTGCTACTACTGCTGTTGCTGCGTCGGGGCGATGCCGCTTTGGCACTGGGCATGGGTAGAGATTCCTCGGGAAAGTACGGATGCTGAATGGGGGTGAGGCTTCCAGAATCTACTCGTCGGTAAACAGTTTACGCACAAGTAGGAGATTTCTGCAGGGTCCGCGAGAAATTTCTGGTCACCAGCCGTGAATCAACCCGTATTAGAAAGCCAATGGAGACAACCCCTTCCGGCCTCTCTGCTTCCGCTCCCCTGCTGCAGGTGCAGGGCGTGACCCTGGCGTTCGGTGGCGTCAAGGCGCTGACCGGCGTGGGGTTTGATGTGCAGCCCAGCTCCATCACCGCCGTCATCGGCCCCAACGGTGCGGGCAAGACCTCGCTGTTCAACACCATTTCGGGCTTTTACCGGCCCAGCCAGGGCTCCATCCGCTTTCAGGGTCAAGACATCACCCGCGTGCCCGCACCGCAGCGCGCCAAGCTGGGCCTGGGCCGCAGCTTTCAGAACATTGCGCTGTTTCGCGGCATGACGGTGCTCGACAACATCAAGCTCGGCCGCCACGCACACCTCAAGACCAACGTGCTCGACGCGCTGTTCTACCTGGGCCGCGCCCGCCGCGAAGAGGCCGAACTGCGCCGTGACATCGAGGAGCGCATCATCGACTTTCTCGAAATCGACCACATCCGCCATGCACCCGTCTCGGCCCTGCCCTACGGCCTGCAAAAGCGCGTGGAGATGGCCCGGGCCCTCGCCATGCAGCCGCAGATCCTGATGCTGGACGAGCCCGTGGCCGGCATGAACCGTGAAGAGACCGAAGACATGGCGCGCTTCATCCTCGATGTGCGCGAGGAGTGGGGCGTGACGGTGCTCATGGTCGAACACGACATGGGCATGGTGATGGACCTGTCGGACCACGTGGTGGTGCTCAACTTCGGCCAGGTCATCGCACAGGGCACGCCTGCGCAGGTGCAGGCGGACCCCGAGGTCATCCGCGCCTACCTGGGCGCTGGCGATGTGGGCGACCTGCGCGCCAAGCTGCAGGGAGTGACCACCGCATGACCGGAAACTTCGACTGGGCCTACCTGTTTGAGATCAGCCTCACCGGCATCGCCGGTGGCGGGCTCTACGCACTGGCCGCACTGGCTTTCGTCATGGTCTACAAGGCCACGCGCGTGGTCAACATCGCCATTGGCGAGCTGCTGATGGTGGGCGCCTACCTGTTCTTCACCTTTGCATCGATGTTCGCGCTGCCGCTGTGGCTGGCCATCCCCGCCGCCGTGCTGGGCACGGGCCTGCTGGGCGCGGTGATCGAGCGCACCATGATCCGCCCGCTGCTGGGCGAGCCACCGATCTCCGTGTTCATGGTCACCGTGGGCCTGGCCTCGGTGCTGGTGGGCCTGGTGGAAATGATCTGGACGGCCGACCAGCGCCGCCTGCCCGACTTCATGCCCACGCAACCCATCATGGTGGGCGATGCGTTCCTCGCACCCAAGGTGTTCTGGGGCGCCGTGATCGCCATCGTGTTCATCGCGGCAGTGCTGGTGGTGTTCCGCTTCTGGCGCGGCGGCGTGGCCCTGCGTGCCACGGCCAGCGACCAGGCCGCCGCGTACTCGGTAGGCATCAACGTGCCGCGCGTGTTCTCGCTGGCCTGGGTGGCCTCGGCCATGCTGGCTGCCATCTCCGGGATCATCGTGGGCTCGATCGGTGGCATCTCGTCCAGCATGGGCGTGTTCGGGCTGTCGGTGCTGGTGGTCGTCATCGTGGGCGGGCTCGACAGCGTGCTGGGCGCACTCATCGGCGGCATCCTCATCGGCCTGATCGAGGCGCTGGCCGGGGCTTACCTGGGCGGTGAATACAAGCTGCTGGCCACCTTCATCGTGCTGGTCGCCGTGTTGCTGGTGCGGCCCTACGGCCTGTTCGGCACCCACGAGATAGAGAGACTCTGATGCGCATCGGGACCCTCAAGGAAACCTACATCGCCGACGCGGCGCTGTTCGACTCGCGCACGCAAAAGGTGTGGTTGGCCGTGGGCGCTGCGTTGCTGGTGCTGTTCCCCTTCATGGCCAGCGACTACTGGCTGTACCTGGCATGCCTAGTCAGCATCAATGTGGCCAGTGCCACGGGGCTCAACATCCTCACTGGCTACACGGGGCTCGTCAGCCTGGGGCAGGCCGCCTTCATGGGCCTGGGGGCCTACACCGTGGCAGTGATGGAAACCCGGCTGGGCACGCCCTTCCTGCTCAACCTGCTGGCGGGCGGTTTTGTCGCCATGCTGGGCGGGCTCATCGTGGGCATCCCCTCGCTGCGCGTCAAAGGGCTGTACCTTGCCATTGCCACCATTGCCGCATCGTTCATCGCGCACTTCATCTTTGCCAACTGGAAGTTCACTGGCGGCACCGGGGGCCTGAGCGTGCCGCCCGCCAAGCTGTTCGGCATGGCGCTCGATACCTCGTTCAGGCTGTACTGGCTGATCGTGCCCGTCACCATCCTCATGCTGCTGGGCGCGGCCAACCTGTTCCGCACACGCGTGGGCCGTGCTTTCATCGCGATCCGCGACCGCGACATCTCGGCCGAGGTGCTGGGCATACCGCTGCTGCGCTACAAGCTGCTGTCGTTTGGCCTGTCGTCGTTCTATGCGGGCGTGGCCGGTGGGCTGTGGGCGTACTTCTTTCGCGTGGTCACGCCCGAGAGCTTTCCGCTGCTGATGTCTATCTTTTTCCTCGCGGCCATCATCGTCGGCGGCATGGGCTCCATCCTGGGCGGCATCCTGGGCGCGGTGTTCATGACCATGGTGCCCGAGCTGCTCAAGCTCCTGGTGGACCTGATGCCCGGCGGCAGCGAACTGACGGTGTTTCTCTCGCCCGTGCGCACGGTCATCTTTGGCCTGCTCATCATCGGTTTTCTCGTCTTCGAGCCCCACGGCCTGGCCGAAGTGTGGCGGCGCATCCGCCGTTTCTTCCATCTCTGGCCTTTCCGCAACTAAACTTATAGGAGACAACCATGGACACACCACGCACTTCCTTCCAGCGCCGCCAACTCTTGCTCGGAGCCGCTGGCGCCGCCGCCCTCACCAGCCCGCTGTCGGTGCTGGCGCAAGGCGCCGAAGAGATCGTGATCGGCGGCTCCATCCCGCTCACCGGCGTGTTCGCGTTTGCGGGCGTGGGCATCAACGCGGGCATGGGCGACTACGTGAAGATGCTCAACGACGTGGGCGGCATCAAGGGCCGCAAGGTCAAGTACGTGCCCGAAGACACGGGCTACAAGGTCGATGTGTCGGTGGCGGCGTTCAAGAAGATCACCAGCCAGAACAAGGTGAACCTGTACTACGGCGACTCCACCGGCTTCTCCAAGACCATCAACCCCGAACTGGACCGCAACGGCAACATCCTGATGGCCGGCGCGTCGTTTGCCACCGAACTCAACGACCCCAAGAAGTACCCCAACCAGTTTCTGGTCGGCCCCGACTACACCGAGATGTTCGGCATCCTGCTCAAGCACATTGCCAAGGAAAAGCCCGGCGCCAAGGTGGCGTTCGTCTATTCCGATTCGGAGTTCGGCCGAGACCCCATCGAGAAAAGCGAGGCCGAAGCCAAGAAACTCGGCCTGTCGGTGCCCATCAAGATCATGACGCCCGCTGGCAGCGTGGACGTGTCGGGCGAAGTCATCAAGCTGCGCCGCGCAGCGCCCGACTACACCATCTTCCACGGCTACATCCTCGCCCCCATCCCCGAGTTCATCACCCAAGGCAAGCAACAGGGCATGACCAGCAAGTGGATGGGCACCTTCTGGACCATGGACAGCTCCACCGTCATGAAGATGGGCGAGGCCGCCGACGGCTTCATGGGCGTGATGCCCTACCGCTACTACTACGACACCGAAAAGGCGCCCATGCTGGAGAAGATCCGTGCCATGCGCCCCGAGTACCAAAGCACGGCCTACATCCAGGGCTTCCTGGCCGCGATGCTGTTCACCGAATCGGCCAAGCGCTGCCTGGATGCAGGCAAACCGCTCACCGGCCCCAACCTCAAGGCCGCGCTCAACTCCATCAAGGACTTCGACACGGGCGGGCTGATTGGCGTGCCGATCACCATCAGCGGCAATTCGATCCCCGTGGGCCGCGTGTACCGCGCCGACATGAAGGCCCAGAAGATGGTCGCCGCGTCCGACTGGATCAAACTCTGATGCGGACCATCCCCCTGAGCGGCTGCGCCGCTTCCCCCTTCTCTCGCAACGCTGCGCGCTGCGGGAAGGGGGACGGCACCCTCGCTGCGGGGCGGCCCTTGCTCGGTGCCCCGCGCTCAGGCCCTGCGATCACAACCACCGCTGACTCCACACCCGTTGCGTTGTTCGACCCATGCACATGAACGAAACCGCAGCTGCCCACGTCCTCGAAGTCAACAACATCGAGGTCATCTACAACAAGGTGGTGCAGGCCCTGCGCGGCCTGTCGCTGGCCGTGCCGCGCGGGCAGATCGTGGCGCTGCTGGGCAGCAATGGGGCGGGCAAAAGCACGACGCTCAAGGCCATCTCGGGCCTGCTGGCGCTGGAGGATGGTGTGGTCGAAAGCGGCAGCATCCACTTCAACGGCCAGCCCACGGCCGCCGTGGCCCCGCAGCAGCTGGTGCGCAACGGCCTGAGCCATGTGATGGAAGGCCGCCGCGTGTTTGAAGACCTCACGGTCGAAGAGAACCTGGTGGCCGCCACCTATGCACTCACAGGGCGCAAGGATGCAACGCCGGACTTTGACTTGGTCTACAGCTACTTCCCGCGCCTGCACGAGCGACGCAAGGGCTTGGCCGGGTACCTGTCAGGCGGTGAGCAGCAGATGCTGGCGATTGGCCGCGCACTCATCGCGCAGCCCCAGCTGATCCTGCTCGACGAGCCCTCGCTGGGCTTGTCTCCGAAGCTGGTCGAAGACATCTTTACCATCATCGCGCGCATCAACGCCGAGCGCGGCACCAGCATGCTGCTGGTGGAGCAGAACGCCACCGTGGCACTGGCCGTGGCGCACCGGGGCTACATCATGGAGAACGGCAAGATCGTGATCGACGGCACGGCCGAGCGCCTGGCCAACGACCCCGATGTGCGCGAGTTTTATCTTGGCATGGGCGGGGGTGGCGAGGCCAAGAGCTTCAAAGAGATCAAGCACTACAAGCGCCGCAAAAGATGGCTGTCATGACGCTCCCCGACCTCACCCTGCCCCAGATGCTCCGCGAACGCGCGCGCACCGACGCGCAGCGCATCGCCATCCGGCAAAAGGACTTCGGTATCTGGAAGCCCTTCACCTGGGCGCAGTACCACCAGCGCGCCAGCCACTTCGGCCTGGGCCTGCGTGCGCTGGGCCTGCCTGCGGGCGGGCATGTTGGCGTGATCTCCGAGAACCGCATCGAGTGGGTGCTGACCCAGATGGGCGCGGGCCTGGTGGGCGCCGTGACCGTGGGCGTGTACCCCACCAGCCCCACCAACGAGGTGGCCTATGTGGTGGGCCATGCCGACATCGAGATCATGGTCTGCGAGGACCAGGAGCAGACCGACAAGCTGCTGGCCGCACTGCCCGAACTGCCGCGCCTGAAAAGGATCGTGGTCATGGAGACCAAGGGCCTGCGCAGCTTTGGGCCCGAGGTGCGGCAGTTCATCACCACGTTTGACGAGGTGGAGCAACTGGGCGCGGCATCGGGACAACAAGCCATCATCGACGATGCCCTGGCGCGCCAGCGGCTCGACGATGTGGGCCTGATGATCTACACCTCGGGCTCCACCGGCAAGCCCAAGGGCGCGATGATTTCGTACCGCAACATCCGGGGTGTGGTGCCGGGCATCGTGGACCGGCTGGAGTTGTCGCAGGGCACCACCCACCTGTCGTACCTGCCGCTGTGCCACGTGGCCGAGCAGATGCTGACCAGCTTTGTGCCCGTGTACATCGGCTCGCAGGTGAACTTTGGCGAGTCCATCCGCACCGTGCAGGAAGACCTGCGCGAGGTCGCACCCACCATGTTCCTGGGCGTGCCGCGCATCTGGGAAAAGCTGCACGCTGCCATCCATATCAAGCTGCAGGAAACGGGTGGCTTGCGCCGCGCGCTGTTCCACAAGGCCTACAACGCCTGCAAGCCACTCGCCGAAAAGCCGCGCAGTGCCTGGAGCGCTGCCGACAAGCTCACCTTTGCTGCCAGCTACTGGCTGGTGTTCCGCGCGTTGCAGAACTTCATCGGCCTGCGCAATGCCCATGTGGCGCTCACCGGCGCCGCGCCCATTCCGCCCGACGTGGTGCGCTTCTTCCGCGTGCTGGGCGTGCCGCTCATCGAGGTGTATGGCCTGACCGAATCGACCGGCATGGTCACGGGCCACCGGTTGGACCATGTGGTGGTAG
>JBCNOJ010000171.1:0-9374 GCA_039593925.1 Acidovorax sp. | reverse complement strand
TTGCATCGTTTCATGCCTTGCCCGCCGCCCCGCGCGTGCGCCACACCAAAGCGGCGCCCCGCCGCGCTGGCCCGCGGTCTGGCCGCCATCACCATGGGCGCCACGGCCTTTTTGGCCGGGTGCACCGCCACTGCCAGCAAGTTTGAGGTGCAAGAGAGCTTCGGCTCGGTAGCCACCTACTCGCGCCTCTTTGACGCAACCCCTGCCCAGACCTGCGAAGCCTCGCGCCGGGCGCTGCTCAGCCAGGGGTACATCATCACCTCCGCCATGCCGGACTTGGTGGAGGGCAAAAAGAGCTTCCAGCCTGAAGCAGAGTCTCACCTGCAGATGGTGGTGCGCGTGGTGTGTGTGCCGGAGGCCAACGACGGCAAGGTCAGCCTGGGCTTTGTCACCGCGCTGCAGGACACCTATTCGCTGCGCAAGACCAACAACTCCGCCAGCCTGGGCGTGGGCGCTATCGGCTCGGTGTCGCTGCCGTTTTCGTCCAGCAGCGAGTCGCTGGTGAAGGTGGGCAGTGAAACCGTTTCCAAAGACGCTTTCTATGAAAGCTTCTTTGACTTGGTCAAGCGCTACCTGATCATCGACCAGGCACAAGCCGATTGAGGGCCTGCGCCGCGCGCCGCGGTGGGGGTGCGGGCCTTTACTTTTGCGGGTGATTGGCACACCATTTGCCCTAAACACCTTTCAAAATGGTCTAACGGGTTCTTGAGAGCCCTTTTGGGGCCGCTTTTGAACCGTTGTTGAGCTGTTGTTGAGCTGTTTGCCCTCCCATCTCGAAGGAGACCCCGCCATGGATTCCGTCAACGCCATCGCCCCGTCCAGCGCCAGCCGCTACCAAGGTGTGCCCCGCAATGGATCCCAGCGCGACGAGCCCGTGGCAGGCAGCGCGCAGCAGCAGCCAACGCCCTCCGCCACCACCGTCACATTGAGCCGACGGGCGCAGGAACTGGCTTCGCGCCAGGCCGATGACGATGCCCGCGCAGCCACAGAAACGCAGCAAGCCACCGATGCGGCAGAGGCCGCGCAGGAGGCGCGCCGCACGCAGGCCATGCAGGCTGCGGAGCAGGCGGCACAGCAAGCCGATGCCAGCAGCCCCCGCGCCCAGGCCGATGCGCAGCTGCGCCGGGCCTATGCGGGCGCAGAGGGCTCTTACGCGCGCTGACCGCGGGCCGTTCCATCCACCCCTGTATTTCGATTTCCATTCCATTGGTTCAGACCATGGCGAGCTTTCTTTCCGCAGTCTCCGCAGGTGCTGGCGCTTCGTCGTTCGCGCTGCAAACGGCACGCCGTGAAGCCCAGCAGGCCGAGCAGACCGCGCGCGCACTGCGGTCTGAGGCGCAGTCCGCCCAGCGCAGCGCGGACGAGGAGCAGGCGCGTGCAGACAGCCTCTCGGCCCAGTCGGCCGATGCGGACGACCGCTCGACCAGCGCGCGCCGCAATGTGGCGTCAATCAGCCAGGCACAGGCCGCTGCGCCGCGCAATGTGCCCTTTGTGAATGCGTCAGGCCAGGCCACCGGGCTGCTGCTGAACGCCGTGGCCTGAGCAAGGCGCAAAGGCCTGCGGGCCAAATGCTTTTTTTCCCATGACTCCCATGGTTGGTCCGGTTCGCTTGCGAGCGTGAGAACTTGGGAGCTTGCAACCCTCATCCGGTAGAGCCCGTAGCCAAGCTCCGATCAAGCCCATCAAATCGTCTCGCAGCGCTTCGACAGGCTCAGCACGCCTCCCACACCCCTGGCGATAAGCCCTCGATCGAATACGGGCCAACGGCCGCGCGGATGAGCCGCAGCGTGGGATGGCCCACCGCTGCCGTCATGCGCCGCACCTGGCGGTTGCGGCCTTCCTTGATGACCAGCTCGATCCAGGCCGTGGGGATGGCCTTGCGCTCGCGGATGGGCGGGTGGCGTTCCCACACCGCAGGCGGCGGCACCAGCAGGCGCGCCCGTGCGGGCAGGGTGGGGCCATCGTTGAGCACCACGCCCGTGCGCAGCGCAGCCAGCGCGGCCTCTTGGGGCACGCCCTCCACCTGCACCCAATAGGTTTTCTCCATCTTGAAGCGCGGGTCGGCAATGTGCGCCTGCAGCTTGCCGTCGCTGGTCAGCAGCAGCAGGCCTTCGCTGTCGGCATCCAGCCGCCCGGCCACGTACACGCCGGGCAGGTCAATATGGTCCTTCAGGCCTTGCCACCTGCCTTCGGCAGTGAACTGGCTGAGCACGCCGTATGGCTTGTTGAAGCGGATCAGTCGGGGCAGGGTCATGGGCTGGGTCGGCTTCGCAGAGTGCAGGCGCGGGGCCGCAGAGCATAGCGTGTGCCTGCAACACCCGGCCCGTGCCATCGCAGCAACTCGGGCAGCCGTCCGACAGCCGCAGGCGACCGGGTGGCGGGGGTGTCGCTCAGAATGGTAGGTAAAATAGGCCGCTAGCGCTTATCTGTATTGTGCTGTTAGCTATCTATTTGATAGCTTTTTCAATTGGGCAAGTGTTGCCTGGCACCCTCAAGGAGACACCGCCATGACCACCATCGAACTCGACATCGCGCAGACCATCGGCATTGCTGCCGTGCTGCTGGTGGTGGGCGAGGCCATCAAGAAGCGCGTGGGCGTGCTGTCGCGCTACTTCATTCCGGGGCCCATCATCGGCGGGTTGCTGTTTTCGTTGATTGCGCTGGTGGGTCACCAAACGGGGCTGTTCGCCTTTCAGTTCTACGACAACATGCGCGCCTTTCTGCTGCTGGTGTTTTTCACCACCATCGGGTTTTCGGCGAGCTTCGAGCTGCTCAAAAAAGGCGGGGTGGGCGTGGCCCTGTTTCTGACGGCGGCCGTGGGGCTGGTGGTGCTGCAGAACCTGCTGGGTGCGGGGCTCGCCACCGTGCTGGGGGTGCACCCATTGATTGGGGTGGCTGCAGGGTCGGTGTCGCTGACCGGCGGGCACGGCACGTCTGCGGCCTTTGGGCCACTGCTGGAACAGGCAGGTGCCCTGGGCGCGCTGCCGGCCGCCATTGCAGCAGCCACCTATGGCCTGGTGGCCGGCTGCGTGATTGGGGGGCCGCTGGGTTCGCTGCTGATGCGCCGCAATGGCCTGAAGCCGCCCGCAGCCGCTGATGCACCCCTGCAGGCCACCGCTGTCGGCAAGGGCATCCTGCCCGCGCAAATGCCTGCTACGGCCCCCGAGGCGCGCTCTGGCAGCAACGACACCGTGATGTACGCCAGCATCCTGATCGCCGTGTCCATTGGCGCAGGCACATTGTTGGTCAACTGGCTCAAGGACTGGGGCATCACACTGCCTTCTTACCTGGGGCCCATGCTGGTGGCTGCGCTGGTGCGCAACATCATCGACTGGCGCAATGGCGAGCTGCCGCAGCGCCAGTTCGAAGTGGTGGGCAATGTGTCGCTGGCTTTCTTCCTGGCCATGGCGCTCATGTCCATGAAGCTGTGGGAGCTGGCCGAAGTGGCAGGGCCGTTGCTGCTCATCTTGCTGGCGCAAACCGCACTGATGTTTGCGTTCGCCTACTTCGTCACCTTCCGCGTGATGGGGCGCGACTACGACGCTGCCGTCATCGCCGCTGGCCACTGCGGCTTTGGCATGGGTGCCACGCCCAACGCCATGGCCAACATGCAGGCTTTCACGGCCGTCAACGGCCCTTCGGTCAAAGCGTTCTTCGTGATCCCGCTGGTGGGCTCGCTGTTTATCGACTTCTTTAACGCAGTGACCATCACCGGCTTCATGAACTACCTGAAGTAGGCTGCCAGCCCCTGGCTGGCGCGCCAAGGCGCGCAGCGCTGGAGGGGCCTACACGAACAACGCCGGGTCTACCATGGTGCGGTTCAGCATCACGCCCCAGTGCAGGTGCGGGCCTGTCACGCGGCCAGTGGCGCCCACTTTGCAGAACGCATCGCCTGACTGCAGCACATCGCCCACCTTCACATCCATGCGGCTCAGGTGGCAATACATGGTGAGCAGGCCCTGGCCGTGGTCCAGCCACACCGTGCCGCCGTTGAAGAAATAGTCGCCCACGTCAATCACCTTGCCTGGCATCGGGGCCACGATGGGCGTGCCCGTGGCGGCGGCGATGTCCATGCCGCTGTGCGGATTGCGTGGCTGGCCGTTGAACACGCGCCGCAGCCCGAACGAGCTGGAGCGGCGCCCCGGCACCGGCACGCGCATGCGCAGCGAGGAGGGCAAGGCGGCGCCAGCGTGGGGCTCGGTGAAGCTTGCCATCACCTGCGCCTGGTGGTCGCGCTCACGCTCGTAGCGGGCCTGGTCCTCGGGTGAGAGGTCCACGGTGCGGGGCGACACGGTCAGGTGCTGTTCCTGGTACTTCTTCGGGTCCACGGTGTAGGCCAATGGTTGCAGCGCGCCTCCGCCGGGCGGCCTCACAAAGATGTGCGCAGGGCCCGGCGATGTTGCGAGCGGTATGCCCACCACGGCGGTCCATTCGATGGCGTCACCCACCACCAACAGCGGAACCGCACCATCGCTGCCCACATACGCTAAAGGCCGCGTGGGCGCTGGGCCCAGCGACAGCCGCGCCACGCCTCCCGGAACCCGCAGTGGCTGCGGCCAGAGCGTGGGTGGTGGTGTTGGCGGCGCCTTCTTGGCTGCCGTGGCGGCAAGGGGCAGCGCCACCAGGCCGGCAGCGCCCAGCAATGCAGTGCGGCGGGTCAGGCAGGGGGCAACGGGCGAAGCGGCAACGGTGCGTGGGGTGGGATGCATGAGGGGCTAAAGGCGGGGAAGAGATGGCCAAAGACAAGAAGGTGAAGTGCGCCACGCAGACGCCATGCGGCACGCAGACAAGGCACCCATACACACGCGAAGAAGGCACAACACCAATGGGGTGCGATTGTGCCGCGACTGCATTGCGTTGGGCGCTGGGGATGGGCTTCATTACCCCAACCATAGCCGCCTCACCGCGCTTGCCCGCTCTGGCGGCGTTTGCCTACATCGTGTTACGGGTCGCGCCACCACAATCTCGCCATGAAAAAAGCGCCCGGCCGCCGCTCCAAAATGTTCATTGTTTTGATCACTGCCTTGGTGACAGGGGTTCTGGTGCTGCTGGCACTGAACTTCACTTCGGGCGAGAAAAAAGTGCAGCGGCAGCTGCCCCGCCTGTACACCACCTCCAGCCCGCAGTTTGACCGCGCCATGGGCAACCTGCTGGGGCCCGGTGTGCTCGGTGGCAATGAAGTGCAGGAGCTGCTCAACGGCGACCAGATCTTCCCGCCCATGCTGGCGGCCATCCAGGCGGCCAAGCACAGCGTCACGTTCGAGACCTACATCTACTGGTCGGGCGACATTGGCAAGGCCTTTGCCGATGCGCTGAGCGAGCGCGCCCGTGCCGGGGTGCCGGTGCATGTGCTGCTCGACTGGGTGGGCACCGCCAAGATGGAGGAGAGCTACCTCACCGAGATGAAACAGGCGGGTGTGAAGATCGAAAAATTCCACAAACCGCACTGGTACAACCTGGCCCGCATGAACAACCGCACCCACCGCAAGCTGCTGGTGGTGGACGGCCAGGTGGGCTTCACTGGCGGCGTGGGCATTGCGCCCGAGTGGACCGGCAACGCGCAAGACCCCCAGCACTGGCGCGATTCGCACTACCTGGTGCGTGGCCCCGTGGTGGCGCAGATGCAGGCCACCTTTCTGGAAAACTGGCTCAAGGTGACCGGTGAAGTGCTGCACGGCGACAGCTACTTTCCGGCTTTGCAACCGGTGGGTGACCAGCGCGCGCAGATGTTCTCCAGCTCGCCATCAAGCGGCAGCGAGAGCATGCAGCTCATGTACCACCTGGCCATCACCGCGGCCGAGCGCAGCATTGACCTGTCTGCCGCGTACTTCGTGCCGGACGAACTGACCCTGCAGCTGTTGATGGACGCTTTGGAGCGCGGCGTGCGGCTGCGCATCATCACGCCCGGTGAATACACCGACACCGAAACCGTAAAGGCCGCATCGCGCGCCACCTGGGGCAAATTGCTGCAGGCCGGGGCCGAGATCTATGAGTTTCAGCCCACCATGTACCACTGCAAGGTCATGATCGTGGACGACCTGCTCGTATCCGTGGGCTCCACCAATTTCGACAACCGCTCGTTCCGCCTGAATGACGAGGCCAACCTGAACGTTTACAACCCGGCGTTTGCCCACCGGCAGACAGAGGTGTTTGAAGACGACCTCCAACGGTCGCGCCGCGTCACATACGAGGCCTGGCTGGAGCGGCCCTGGCGCGAAAGGCTGCACGAGAAGGTGACGGGGCTGCTGCGCTCGCAGCTGTGAGCGCAAACCGCGCTGGCCGGCGCCCAGGCCAAGCGCCGTTGATGCCGCACAGCTCAGTGGCAGGCGGCTTGGGGCTTGGGGCTTTGGGGGCTTGAGGTTTGGCGTCAGTGGGTCACAAATTCGTACGCCACTTCTTCGCTCTCCACCATCTCGAGCACGTCATTGAGCTCCTCCTCGCTCTCGCTGCTGCTCCACATGTCTTCGGGGTCCGTGGCAAACAGCGGCTCGATGGCCAGATCCAGAAACTTGTTCTCTGCCATCTGGATCACGGGCGTGCCTTCGGAGGTCTCGACCAGCTGCCAATCGTCGGGCACGGTCATTTCGAGTTGGATGGTGACGTTGAGTTTTTTCATGGAGTTTCCTAGGGTCAGAGGCCGTTGAAGGGTTGTTGGATTGCCGGACCCCGGATTCGGGTGCGGCGATGTGCCCACGGTAAGGGTAGGGCAGGCCGTGCAGGGTAACCCAGTACGGTGGCTGTGGCAGCGCATACACGTGCGTCGCGGCGCGCTGTGCCGCTGCGGAGCTTTGTGGCGCATCAACACGGCACAGTTCCTGCACGGGAAGGCGTATTCTCTGAGCGCGTTTGCCAGGCGGGTGTGTGCAGCACTGTCGGGGCAGCGCTTTTGTCCCATTCTTGCCCTGGAGCCCTTAACCATGATCCCCCAAAAATCAGTCGCCCTGGTCGCTGCCGCAGCGGCCGCCTTGTTGTCTTTGTTCAGCCAGGCCGCGCAGGCCGGCCCCCGCCTGGACAAGATCATGGAGGCCAAGGTCATCCGCGTGGGCACGCCGGGCGACTACCGCCCGTTTGCCATCAAGACCGACGCGGGCTACAGCGGCCACGACATCGACGTGATCGAAACCATGGCCAAGGAACTGGGTGTGAAGATCGAATACGTGCCCACCACGTGGCCCAACTTGGTGAAGGACCTGCAGGGCGACAAGTTCGATGTGGCGGTGGGCGGCATCACGCGCAACGTCAACCGCATGCGCATCTTTGACATGCTGCCGGGCTATGCACCCTTCGGCAAAGTGGCCCTGGTGCGCGCGGCAGACAAGGCCAAGTACACCAGCGTGGACGCGATGAACCAGCCCACCGTGCGCGTCATCAAGAACCCCGGCGGCACCAACGAGACCTATGTGCTCGCCAACCTCAAGGCCGCGCAGGTCAGCACACACGACAAGAACGCCGAGATCCCTGCACTCATCGCCGAGGGCAAGGGCGACGTGATGATCACCGAGACGTATGAAGCCCTGCATTACGCCAAGGCCGACCCGCGCCTGGCTGCCGCGTTTGTGGACGCGCCGCTCACGCCCAAGAACTACCTGGGCTTCATGCTGCCCACCGACGATGCCGACTACGTGCGTGTGATGGGCTTTGTGTGGGGTCTGGTGGACAGCCGGGGCACCATCAAGCAGGCTGCGGACAAGTGGCTGAAGTGACCCTGTTGATGTAATCAGGACCGGAGGTTGCGGGCGCGTGCGTCACTCGCCTGGAATCTCCGGCTCCACCAGCAGCGCCAGCAGTTGCAGCGATTCCTGCCAGCCCAGGTAGCACATCTCGGTCGGGATCACCGCCGGGATGCCCGCCTGCACGATGGACACCTCGGTACCCGTCATCACTTTGTTGAGCTGGATGGTGGTGCGCATTTCGCCCGGCAGGTTCGCGTCGTCAAACCGGTCTGTGTGCACGATGCGCTCGCCGGGGACCAGCTCCACATACTCGCCGCCAAACGCGTGTGTGCCGCCGCTGCTCAGGTTGGTGAACTGCATGCGGTAGGTGCCGCCCACGCGCGCGTCCAGGCTCAGCACCCGGCCGGTAAATCCGTGGGGTGGCAGCCATTTGCACATGGCGTCGGCGTCGAGAAACGCGCGGTAGATGCGCTCGGCCGGGGCGCGCAGCACGCGGTGCAGGGTAACGGTGCCGGTGCCGGCTGCGGTGGGGTTGGTATTCGTCATGCAGGGTCTCCTTGCGGTGGTCGGTGGATGGATGACAGCGTGCACCCCGACGCCATCACGGTCAATGGCCTGGGGCTTTCACGCGGTCACACCCCTACGACGAACGGGGTGGTGCGTTTTCGACAACCCTGCCTTTGCACCACCACTTTTTAAGGTTGCGCCTTAGGCTGCAACGGTGCGCACTGCAAAACTTTCACCGCCTTGCGCCCAGGCCAGCAGCCGGTCGATGTTGGGGTGCTTGCCCGGAAACGCGCGTGCATCGGCCACGTGCTCTGCATACCACTCCAGGCCCAGGCTCGCCGCTGCGGGCGTGATGCGGCCGCCGTACAGCGCCGCCAGCGCGGCATACACCACGAGCGACCCGGTCTGCCCGGGCTTGTTTTCAATGGTGGCCAGCACTTGGCCATCAGCGCCCAGCAGGTGCAAGGCGGCGAGGTGGCTGGCGGAGGGGAGTTGCTTCAGGCGGTCTGCGAAGTTCATGGTGATGAGTGTTGGGTAAAAAAAATATGAATGAAATAAGCCTCTAGCGCTTGATGGATAAGCGCTAATAGCTCCTAAAAAATGAGTAATTTGAAGTGTTGAATAGAGTAGCGCCGTGGCCCGGCCCTCAGGCCTGCCACACGCCAAAACCCGCCGAGCGCAGGTCGATGCCGATCTCGATCTCCCGGTCCACCGCCTCTTCATAAGGCATGGGGTTGAACCCTTCGTACAGGTCGGGCAGCAGCCGCAGGCCGTATTGCGTCACAAACCGGTTCGCCTGGATGCCCGCCTTGTGCTTGTCAAACCGCACATCCGGGTCCAGCCCCGTCATGCCCACGTACACGCAGGGCTTGCCGTCGATGTAGCCGGGGTTGCACCGGCGAAAACGCGGCTCCAGCAGCACGTCCTTCGAGAGTTCGACCACGTAGACGTGGTGGTGGGGCTTGCGGCGCGGCATGTTGCGAAGGGGTTGGGGCGATGCGGGCAGGGCGGCGCAGCGGGTGCAGCGGTTCACTCCTCCTCATCCGCCAGCCCATCGTCGCGCAGGCGCCGGTCCAGCTTGCTGCGCAGCGCCTCGGCGTCTTGCAGCAATTGGTCCACTGGCGCGGCGGGTGCCACGCGCAGGCTGGGCGGGAAGAGGCTGCTCATGTACATGGTTTTCGACACGCGCATGGT
>JBCNOJ010000170.1:0-9391 GCA_039593925.1 Acidovorax sp. | reverse complement strand
GGTAGCCAGACGCCCACGTAGTTTTCGCGCTCGGCCTTGGCGGCGCGCAGGCGGTCGATGGACAGGCGCGTCGTGGCAGTGACGAGCCAGGCCTCCGGGTTCTGGATGCAGGCGCGGTCCGCGCCATGCCAGCGCAGCCAGGCTTCCTGCACCACGTCTTCGGCCTCGGCCACGGCGCCCAGCATGCGGTAGGCAATGCCAAAGAGGCGAGGGCGCAGGGTGGTAAACGGATCGCTTGTGGTCGGCGCAGAAGGTGTTGGGGCAGTGCTCATGTCGGAGGGCAGTGGTGTGTGTCGGGCGTTTGCTGGGGCGGCCTGTCCTGCTCAGACGTTTGCACCTATCGTTTTGTGACAGTGTCGCTACGACTATCTTTTTGATAGCTGCAAGCGCATTCTGGATGAGCGCTGGAGGCATATTTGGCACATATTTTCAGGTGCGCGGCCCGCAGACTGGAAACATGCCTTGCCCCTTGCAGATTTCGCAGGATAGGCGCCAAATCATGCGGGCCGCAACCGGTACAAACATTCATCACCGACCGTCTATGACTGCAGCGTTGATCCTCGCCGTGATCTTTACGGTGATTCTGTTGGTGATCACGGCGTATTTCTTCATGGGCTCCCTGCCGTTGCTGGTTCTCAAGCATGACACCCCACTGGATTCGCGCTTTGTGCGCGGCTTCTTCGACACCTATTACCTGGCCGTGATGTTCAGCGCAGGCATTGCCGCGCTGGGCTATGCGTTGGCGGGCCAGCCGGTTTTTACTGCCGGTGCCATCGGCCTCGCCGCCTTGGCGACCGGTTTGCGCCGCACCATCATCCCCAAGATGGACGCGTTCCGAACCCAGATCGAGGCCAGCGAGGCGCATGCCATTGCCGGGTTTCGCCGACTCCACATGGTCGCGATATCGGCCAACCTGGCGCAACTGGTGGCCATCGTCTGGAGCCTCATCGCGGTTTCGTTGAAGATGAGGTAATCGCTGTGGTTAGAGCTTGCGGCCCGGCGCAGAGACCGCAAGGGTGCGCTGCAGGGTCCAGACGGGCAGGGCAGAAGATGGGAACGGCAATCCCAGTCGGCCATGGCATTTCCCCACGGCCGCTCTCACTTCATGGCTGGGTGAGCTGTTCGAGCTGCGTCAGATAGTGCCAAGCATGTTCGTGGCGCGTGCCACACATTTCGACAGAGGGCATCAGCCCTGCGCACACCGCGGGCCGTTCGGGCAGCCCGAAGATTCGGCAACGCGCACTTTCATCCAGCTGTATGCAGCGCACGCCAGCGGGCTTGCCCAATGGCATGCCGGGGATGGGCGAGCTGATGGAGGGGGCAGTGCAGCAGGCGCCGCAACCGGGGCGGCAGTCCACGGGCGGGCCGCCTTTGCTTATTGGCCGCCAGCGGGCTGCAGGCGGCTGGCGCCCCACAGCACCTGGTCCACCACGGCACGCACGCGGTCGCGGTGGGCTGGCTGGATGAGGTTGCCGTTGTCGTCAAATGCGCTGCCTGCCGAGCCCAGGGCAAACGCCTTGGGTGCGAGCCAGCATTCCGCATTGATCAGCAGGGGGGCCAGGTGGCTTTGCGAACGCAGGCCGCCCAGTGCGCCGGGCGAGGCGCTCAGCATGCCCACGACCTTGCCGCGAAAACTCTTGCCGCCGTCTTGCCAGTCAGGGTTGCCCTTGACGGGGCTGGAGGCCCAGTCGATGGTGTTCTTGAGCAGGGCTGTGTAGCTGCCGTTGTACTCGGGCGAGCAGATGATCCAGGCCGGGTGTTGCCAGAGGATTTCCTTGAGGCGGATCACATCGGCGGGCGTGCCCTGGGCTTCGAGGTCGGCGTTGTACAGCGGGATGTTGAAGTCCGACAGCTCCATCAGCGTGACGCTGGCCCCCGCATCGCGCGCGATGGCGGCAGTGGCGTGGGCCAGTTTGCGGTTGAAGGACTGTTGGCGGGTACTGCCCGCGAAGATGAGAAGTTGGGTGGTCATGCGGGCCATTGGAGCACAAAGCCGGGGCAGGAATACTGCAAGCTGCCGCTCTCTGGCGCGTGCGGGCGGGTGCTTGTTTCACGTGGAACATCTGCCCCAGGCAGCGGGGGGCTGCAGCGCTGCAGGTGCATGGCGCAGCCGCCGTGCCTAGGGCTTTGCACAAAAAGCATGCAAAGGTGGGAAAATCGCGGGTTTCCCCTTGCACCCTTGCCGCCCTGATGGGACGGCGGTGGCGCAGCCCGCCGCCGTGCGACCCGCCCTTGTGGGGCCGTTGCAGGTCGGTAGACGGTTTTGAATGTCGGGCCCACCGTGGCCCCGGAGTGTTCCCCATGTTGTACCCCCAGGAATTTGATGTGATCGTTGTCGGCGGTGGCCATGCAGGCACCGAGGCCGCGCTGGCCGCTGCGCGCATGGGCAGCAAAACGCTGCTGCTGACCCACAACATCGAGACCCTGGGGCAGATGAGCTGCAACCCCAGCATTGGCGGCATCGGCAAGGGCCACCTGGTGAAAGAGGTGGATGCGCTGGGCGGCGCCATGGCGCTGGCCACGGACGAGGGCGGCATCCAGTTCCGCATCCTCAACAGCTCCAAGGGCCCTGCGGTGCGCGCCACGCGGGCGCAGGCCGACCGCATTCTGTACAAGGCGGCCATCCGCCGCATGCTGGAGAACCAGCCCAACCTGTGGTTGTTCCAGCAGGCGGTGGACGACCTGATGGTGGAAGGCGATCGCGTGGTGGGTGCCGTCACGCAGGTGGGCATTCGCTTTCGCAGCCGTACCGTGGTGCTGACGGCGGGCACCTTTCTGGACGGCAAGATCCATGTGGGGCTGAACAACTACGCTGCTGGTCGGGCGGGGGACCCGCCTGCTGTGTCTCTTTCTGCACGCCTCAAGGAGCTGAAGCTGCCGCAAGGGCGCTTGAAGACCGGTACGCCGCCGCGCATCGACGGGCGGAGCATCGACTTCAGCAAGTGCACCGAGCAGCCCGGCGATGGCATGCCGGGCGGCGTGAACGAGGGCACGGTGCCCGTGTTCAGCTTCATGGGCAATGCGCAGATGCACCCGAAGCAGGTGCCTTGCTGGATCACCCATACCAACGAGCGCACGCACGAGATCATCCGCAGCGGCTTTGACCGCAGCCCCATGTTCACCGGCAAGATCGAGGGTGTGGGCCCGCGCTACTGCCCGAGTGTGGAAGACAAGATCAACCGCTTTGCGGACAAGGACAGCCACCAGATCTTTCTGGAGCCCGAGGGTCTGACCACCCACGAGTACTACCCCAACGGCATCAGCACCAGCCTGCCGTTCGACATTCAGTACGAACTGGTGCGCAGCATGCCCGGGCTGGAGAACGCGCACATCCTGCGCCCCGGCTACGCCATCGAATACGACTACTTTGACCCCCGCTCGCTCAAGAGCAGCTTTGAGACGCGCCAGATCCAGGGGCTGTTCTTTGCTGGGCAGATCAACGGCACCACCGGCTACGAAGAGGCGGCGGCGCAGGGCCTGTTCGCGGGCATCAACGCCGCGCTGCAGTGCCGGGGCGATGCGCCCTGGCTGCCCGGCCGCGACGAGGCCTATTTGGGCGTGCTGGTGGATGACCTGATCACCAAGGGCGTGACCGAGCCCTACCGCATGTTCACCAGCCGGGCCGAGTTCCGCCTGCAACTGCGCGAGGACAACGCGGACATGCGCCTGACCGAAGTGGGGCGCCAGATGGGCCTGGTGGACGATGCGCGCTGGGACGCGTTCAGCCGCAAGCGCGATGCTGTTTCACGTGAAACAGAACGCCTGAAGGCCACCTGGGTGAATCCGCGCAACTTGCCCGCCACCGAATCCGAGCGCGTGCTGGGCAAGAGCATTGAGCACGAGTACAACCTGTTTGAATTGCTGCGCCGCCCCGATGTGAGCTACGCCAACCTGATGTCGATGGACGGCGGCAAGTACGCAACCGCCGATGTTTCACGTGAAACCCTCGGCGACCTGAGCGAGCCGGTGGTCGAGCAGGTGGAGATCGCCGCCAAGTACGCGGGCTACATCAATCGCCAGAAGGATGAAGTGGAGCGCGCCGCACACTTTGAAAAGCTGCGCCTGCCGCCCGACTTGGACTACATGCAGGTCACCGCCCTGAGCATCGAGGCACGCCAGGTGCTTAACCGCCACCGGCCCGAGACCTTGGGCCACGCCTCGCGCATCACGGGTATCACGCCCGCGTCAATCTCGCTGCTGATGGTGCATTTGAAGAAGGGCGGGTTCAAGGAGTTTGCGGTGGCCCCGGCGACACCCGCCAAGGCAGAAGGTGAAGTGGCGGCATGACGATGGCGGTGAATACCAACCACGACAACCTGCGCCAGCAACTGCAAGCCGGGGCCGATGCGCTGGCGCTGGGCCTGAGCGATGCGCAGGTCGGGCTGTTGATGGATTTCCTGGCGCTGCTGCAGAAGTGGAACAAGGTCTACAACCTGACCGCCGTGCGCGACCCGCAGGAGATGATGACGCACCACCTGCTGGACAGCCTGGCCGCTGTGGCGCCGCTGCGCAGGCATGTGGCGGGTCTGCAGCAGGGCGGGGCGGCGGCGGTGAAGCTGCTGGATGTGGGGTCGGGCGGCGGCCTGCCCGGCGTGGTGTTTGCCATCTGCTGCCCGGACGTGGATGTGAGCTGCGTGGACACCGTGGGCAAGAAGGCCGCGTTCATCCAGCAGGCGGCGGTGGCGCTTAAGCTGCGCAACCTGCACGGCGTGCATGCGCGGGTCGAGACGCTGACCACGCCGTTCGACCTCATCAGCTGCCGCGCGTTTGCCTCGTTGCCAGACTTCGTCACTTGGTCGCGCAGCGCATTGGCCGCACCCCACGGCGTGTGGCTTGCCATGAAGGGCAAACACCCCGAGGACGAAATCGCCGCGCTGCCTGCGGATGTGGCGGTGTTTCACGTGGAACAGCTCACGGTGCTTGGTCTGGATGCCGAGCGCTGCATCGTCTGGATGAAGCCGGTCTGATGGCCTGGGCGCTGCGGCGCTGACTTTTCGACAGCCAGGGCGGGGCGCTCGCGTAAACTCGGCTGCTCACCCGGGTGCATCTTTTGGCCGCACCCTCCCCGCGCACCAGGAGAAACCATGTTCGGCATCGCAGACTACGGCGCCTTTGTCGCTGCCATTGTGTTGTTCCTGCTCATCCCAGGCCCTGGCAATCTGGCGCTCATCACCTCTACCAGCAAGGGCGGTATCCGGGGCGGTTTGGCTGCCACCCTGGGCGTGATCGCGGGTGACCAGGTGCTGATGTGGGCGGCGGTGGCCGGTGTGGCCACACTGCTGGCCACGTACCCGGCGGCCTTCAACGCCGTGCAGTGGCTGGGCGCGACCTACCTCGCGTGGCTGGGCTTCAAGATGGTCACGGCCAAGCCGGGCGCCCAGCCCATCCTGAACATCGAGCCGCGCCACTACTTCAAGCAGGCCGGGCTCATCACCTTGCTCAACCCCAAGGCCATCGTGTTCTACATGGCGTTCTTCCCGCTGTTTGTCGATCCTGCGCGCCACCAGGGCATGCTGACGTTTGGCGTGATGGCGGCCACGGTGGCGGCACTGACGTTTCTCTATGGCCTGATCGCCGTGCTGCTCACGCACCACCTGGCCGAGCGCATGCGCGCCAACCCGCGCATCGGCCGCGCGCTGGAAAAAGTCGCGGGCTTCTTCCTGATCGGCTTTGGCATCAAGCTGGCCATCTCCAAATAACACCACACGAACTGCAGCACCCACATGGCCAAGATTTTTTGCGTTGCCAATCAAAAGGGTGGGGTGGGCAAGACCACCACCACCGTCAACCTCGCGGCTGGCCTGGCCAAGATCGGCCAGCGCGTGCTGATGGTGGACCTGGACCCGCAGGGCAACGCCACCATGGGATCGGGTGTGGACAAGCGCAGCCTCGACCTCACGGTGTACGACGTGCTGCTCGAATCCGCCTCGGTCAAAGAGGCGGCCGTGCTGTCGGACAAGTGTGGCTACTGGGTGCTGGGCGCCAACCGCGAACTGGCGGGCGCCGAGGTGGAACTGGTGACGCTGGAGCACCGCGAAAAGCGCCTGAAGGCCGCGCTGGCCGAGGCGGATGCCGACTTTGACTTCGTGCTCATCGACTGCCCGCCGTCGCTCTCCATGCTCACCCTCAACGGCCTGTGCAGCGCCCACGGCGTGATCGTGCCCATGCAGTGCGAGTACTTCGCGCTGGAAGGCCTGACCGACCTGGTCAACACCATCAAGCAGGTGCATGCCAACCTCAATGCCGACCTGCAGATCATCGGCCTGCTGCGCGTGATGTTCGACCCGCGCATCACGCTGCAGCAGCAGGTGAGCGACCAGCTCAAGGGCCACTTTGGCGACAAGGTGTTCAACAGCGTGATCCCGCGCAACGTGCGCCTGGCCGAGGCGCCCAGCTACGGACTGCCCGGCGTGGTGTTCGACCCGCTGGCCAAGGGCAGCCAGGCGTTTGTGGAATTTGCGCAAGAGATGGTGGACCGCGTGCAGACCATGCCTGCTGCGGCCGCTTCAATGGCCAAAATGGCCTCTAACGCATGATGGATAAGCGCTGACAGCTATCAAATTGAGAGTCATGAGCCCCTCCAACATCCTCCTGCTGCCCGGCTGGCAGAACTCTGGCCCTGACCATTGGCAAAGCCGCTGGGAGGCCACGCACGGCTACCAGCGCGTGGAGCAGCACGACTGGATGCGCCCGCTGCGCGGCGACTGGTCTGCGCGCCTGGAAGAAACCGTGGCCGATGCCGATGGGCCCGTGGTGCTGGCGGCGCACAGCCTGGGCTGCATCCTCACCGCCTGGTGGGCGGCACACACCCGCCATGCGGCCAAGGTGCGCGGCGCGCTGCTGGTGGCGCCGGGCGATGTGGAGCGGCCGGACCTGGCCGCGCAGATCCACGGCTGGGCGCCCATTGCGCGCCAGCCACTGCCGTTCCCAGCCGTGCTGGTGGGCAGCCGCAACGACCCGTACTGCAGTTTTGAGCGTGCCGAGGGGTTGGCCCAGGCCTGGGGTGCGCGGTTTGTGGACTATGGCGAGCGGGGGCACATCAATGCCGAATCCGGGCTGGGCGAATGGGACGAAGGCCATGCCTGGCTGCGCGACCTGGCGGGCGATGCCGCATGAAGACGTGGGCCTTCTGGCGCGCGCCAGCGCCGACTCAGCAGCCGAGTTCGTCTAAAACGCCGGATGCGCCGCCTGCGCAAAAGCGGGATCCTGCGTGGATCGAAGTGCCGCTCACACTGCTGTCCTGGTTTCTGCCAGGCAGTGCCGTGGTGGTGGCGGCCATCGGCCAGTTCGTGCTGGCTCTGGTCCTGCTGGCCGTGGCGGTCGGTGTCTGGCTGCGCTTATGGCGGGGCCGCAAGCGTTGGCGCAACCGCACAAATACCTCTTAGGAAAAATCACCATGGTCACCAAAAAACCCAAGGGCCTCGGCCGCGGCCTGGAAGCTCTGCTGGGCCCCAAGGTCGAGGAAAAAGTAGAACAGGCCCAGGCGGCAGAAGCCGGGCTGCCCAGCACGCTGCCTTTGAGCGAGCTGGTGCCAGGCGTCTACCAGCCGCGCACGCGCATGGACGAAGGCGCGCTGTACGAGCTGGCAGAGAGCATCAAGGCCCAGGGCATCATGCAGCCCATCCTGGTGCGGCGCCTGACGGATGGCGAGCATGTGGGCAAATACGAAATCATCGCGGGCGAGCGGCGTTTCAGGGCTTCGCGCCTGGCAGGCCTGGCCGAGGTGCCGGTGCTGGTGCGCGATGTGCCCAACGAGTCCGCCGCCGCGATGGCGCTCATCGAGAACATCCAGCGCGAAGACCTCAACCCGCTGGAAGAAGCTCAGGGCCTGCAGCGCCTGATCCGCGAGTTCGGCCTCACGCACGAGCAGGCGGCCCAGGCCGTCGGCCGTTCGCGCAGCGCCGCCAGCAACCTGCTGCGCTTGTTGAATCTGGCCGAGCCCGTGCAGACCATGTTGATGGCAGGCGACATCGACATGGGCCACGCGCGGGCGCTGCTGGCGCTGGACCGCGCCGCGCAGATCACGGCCGGCAACCAGATTGCGGCCAAGAAGCTGTCGGTGCGCGAGGCCGAGGCACTGGTGAAAAAGCTCAGCGCCGAATTCAGCCTGGTGCCGCAAAAGCCCAAAAAGGAAAAATCGCGCGACCTCAAGCGGGTGGAGGAAGAGTTGTCCGATCTGCTCATGGCCGAGGTCGAGGTGCGCGTGAAAAAGCGCGTCAAGCGCAATGGCCGCGTGGAGGACATGGGCGAGCTGGCTATCCAATTTGGGTCGCTGGAAGCGCTGAACGGCCTCATCGACCGCCTGCGCGGTTGAATTGCTGAGTCCAACAGAGCGTTGGCATAGCCGTGCCCTGCGCGGGCACAAACATGCGTGAAATAGCGCACACAAACCGTTTCCAGCCGTAACTTGCGCAGGCAAAATGCGTCTGTGCGGGGCCTACACTGCGCTGCGTTCAACACACCCGGGTTGACCGCAAGGCCCTTGCAGACGGCGATATGAAGCTGTGCTGCGGCCCTCGATGGTCTGCCGGGTGATTTCCATGCATCTCTGCCCGGAGCCCTCCATGACCCGCTCGCGTTTCACCCTGACCCCCGCCTGCCTGGCCATTGGCCTGTGCCTGGCGTCGGTCGGCGCTTTTGCCCAGACCCCCAAAACCCCCAAGGTCCAGCTGTGGATGGACCTGTCCACCGGCACCATGGCTGGCATGCCCGAAATGGACAACCTGCCCGGCGGCGGGCTGCTGGGCGGCCTCATGGGCGGCGGCGCGGGGCAGGGCATGGGTGCCAGTAACACCACGTACGGCAATGCACGCGCCATGTCGGTCATGCCGCCGCGCGTCATCGATATCGCCTTGCACAACACGCTGCGCCCGGGCGTGGAAGCCAGCCAAGCCATCCCGCCCGGCATGCGCATGGGTGAATCACTTCCGCTACTGCCGCCGCGCGCGCAGCAACCCACGCAAACCGAGCCCGGTGAATTGCCCAAGGAATACCAGCAGCACCAGCCCAAGGGCCGCATCCTGCTCTACTGGGGTTGCAGCGCCACGGTGCGAGCGGGCCAGCCGCGTGTGATTGACTTGGCGCGCGCCAAGTCCAGCGACTACGCCCAGGCTTTTGCGGGCCGCGCCGTGCCCGACCGTGGGCCGCGCGTAGGCCCGGCCTACGCCCTCTATCCCAACGAACGCAACCAGGTGAACCTGTCGGCGGGCAGCTCGGTGGTGGGCGAGCACCAGGTGCGTGGCGATGGCGTGCCTGCCTCGTTTAAGTTCACGCTGGGTGCCGCGCAAGACCTGATGCCCGCCATCGACCTGCGCACCACCGGCAAGCTTCAGGACAGCATGGGCGCCAGCTGGCAGCCGGTGCGCAACGCGCGGGCCTATTACCTGCATGC
>JBCNOJ010000017.1:0-22141 GCA_039593925.1 Acidovorax sp. | reverse complement strand
GAATATGCATTGATACGTTCTTAGCTACAGTGGTCGACATAGAAGCCAGCTTGCTAGTCCGAGGATCCACGTTCTATCCCGTTTAACGACTCTACTTTGTGGGTGCTGGAACATTTGGAGTCGCAAGGGCAATCGCAGTTTTTTGCTCTCATCAGTGACAGGCAATTCCTACACCGCCGTTACCCAAGCATGGTCCTGGCTGCGCAGTAACACGGGAGTAAACATCCGCATTCACGACCTACAGCACACACTTGCATCGTTCCTGGTCTCGCGTGGGTGCGGTCAGTTCAAGGTTCAGCACATAGTTGGGCATAGCGATCCTAAGGTGACCGCGCGATGGGCGCATCTGTTCTCGAAAGCTTTGCAGAAGGCTGCGAATGCGTTGACGACTTCCTTTTGAGGGGATAGGGCACTCCATCGACGAGATCTGCTGCTGGAGCCAAAGCAAAACCCGATCGAACATCAATTGATAAAAATATTCACAAGTTTCATTTTTATCAACTACAGTTCGCAGCACCTTGGGTCACTCTTGGAGAAATCGCGTGTTTGCATCCCCCTCATCCCCTCTAATGTCCACGGGAGCTCTGCCCTCGGCAGATGCATGTAGTGAGTACCTCGCTTTCCAACTCGGCGCTGAAACCTATGGTGTCAACATCCTTGGCATCCAGGAGATCCGCACTTATGAACAACCTACCCGGATCGCAGGGTGCCCTTCCCATTTGCGTGGCGTATTGGATCTAAGAGGGGAAAGTGTTCCTGTAGTAGACCTGCGGATTTGCCTGGGGCTTCATGCGCCGTTGGATGCCTCCACATTCATAGTCGTGATAAGTCCGGATGACCATCAGACGATGGGGATGGTTGTTGACTCTGTTTCAGACGTAGTTGCTTTGCGTCAGGACCAATTTCGCTCTATGCCGAACCTGAACGATGAGGGCGCCAATCACCACCCACGCTTTCAGCTCCCGCGGGAAGTGCCCCAGTGATCGCTTCCCGAACCAAACACTGAAGCGGCCACCACACCGCATCTATAGCTTCTTCTTTCGGAGCGTCTGAAGGGGAATGGGATAAGTTTTGACCGGTAGCTGCAGGCATCGCTGGTCATGAAGACGCCCTGGGATGCTGCTGGTTACAAAGACACCTTGAAAAAGGTGGAACATAAACCTGAGGTGGTAATGGACAGAGTAGCAACATTCAGCCGAGAGTTCAAAACTCGGACGGGAGCAAGCTGGTAACCCGCGCGTGGCCTGGCTGTGGCTCAGGCCGGCAGCCCAAACTCATTACGCGGCGTCTTGCGAGCTACTACTTGTATCTGGCGGCATGCAGCAGGAGTCGCTGGAGAGTAACGAGCAGGTCACTCTCTTGAGTAGGGCTCAGGAGCAAGCTCATAACCCAGCCAGAGCAGCATAGATATCTCCCTCGCCTCGGGGAGGGCGTGACTCAGCCCGGTTGCGAAGCGTCTTGCGTAGGACAACGCCGCTATATCAAGCCGGCGGGTGGGATTCCGAGCGCTTGCACCATGGCCGCTCCTACAATGTTTTACAAGCCCGCTACGCCTGCTGGCGTGATGCCTCCTCATATCCGAGAATGTTATGACCCAACTGACGCACCTGATTCTTGATGCACTGCATGACAGCAAAAGGGAGGCCTTGATCTTGGAGTGGATTGAAGAGGCGCGAACCCGCAATGCAAGTCTCCCGCGCTCGGCGACAGCGGATGCGGCCGAACTCGCATCAACCCTTGAGCGCGCCTTGAAAGACGGGGCCAACACTAATGCATTTACCGATCCAAAGTGGGCATCGCTGCAGCAAATCCTTTCAAGCTTATCGAGATCAAATGCGGCGCAAGGTCAAAGCGTCGGGGAGACCAGTGTTTTCTTGCTGGCACTCAAAAAACCGCTTCTGTCTGTCCTGCATGAGCAATTGAAGGGCAGCGACAGCGCGCAGCTAACGTCCGCGTTCTGGACCGTGACGATGTTGGTTGACAGCATGGCCCAGTTTACGGCCACCACCTTCCAAAGAGCGCGTGAAGAAATCATTACGCGCCAGCAGGAAGAGCTGTTGGAACTGTCCACGCCCGTCGTCAAGCTCTGGGAGGGCGTGCTGGCCGTGCCAATGATTGGCACGTTAGACAGCAACCGCACTCAAATCGTAATGGAGACACTGCTGCAGAAGATATTGGAGACCGGTTCCGAGCTCGCCATCATCGACATTACGGGTGTGCCGACGGTGGATACCCTAGTTGCGCAGCATCTGCTCAAGACGGTGACGGCTATCCGCCTCATGGGAGCGGACTGCATCATTAGCGGCATCCGGCCGCAAATCGCACAGACCATCGTGCACCTTGGCATCGACCTGCAGGGCATCAGCACCAAGGCATCGCTGGCGGACGCACTGGCTCTCGCGCTGCAGCGCACTGGCTGGCGCATTGCCCGCCAAGCCGAGTGAATGGTATCTGCATGGAACGCATACCTATTCTGCGCATGGGCGCAACGCTGCTGGTCACCATCCAGGTGGACATGCAGGACCAAACCGCTCTGGCGTTGCAAGACGACCTCGCTGACCGCATCGCCAAGACCGGCGCCAGCGGCGTGATGATCGATATCTCGGCCCTTGAGATCGTGGATTCCTTCGTGGGCCGGATGCTGGCCAGCATCTCGGGCATAGCGCGGATTCTGTCGGCCACCACGGTAGTGGTGGGAATGCAGCCGGCAGTAGCCATCACGCTGGTGGAGCTGGGCCTATCGCTTGAGGGCGTGAAAACCGCCCTCAATGTCGAGCGGGGCCTAGCGCTGCTTGAGCGCGCACGCCGGGAGAGTGGCTTTGTCGACTGAACGTACGGGCACGCTGCCGCTGGAAAATGAGCAGCACATAGTGGCCAGCCGGCAGGCGGTGCGTTCGCTATGCCAGTTGCTCAAATTCTCCCTGGTGGAGCAGACTAAGATGATCACAGCCGCAAGCGAACTGTCGCGCAACACCCTCATACATGGCGGCGGTGGCCGCATGCGGTGGGAGGTGATTGAGGCCGGCGCGAAGACCGGTCTGACATTGCATTTTGAAGATGAAGGCCCGGGAATTGCAGACCTTAAGCTGGCTATGACCGATGGCTGGACGTCTGGGTCCGGTATGGGCCTTGGCTTGCCAGGCAGTAAGCGGCTGGTGAGCGACTTTTCGGTCGACTCGGCTCCCGGCCAAGGCACTCGCGTGAGCATCACCAAGTGGAAGTGATCCGCGGGTGGAGTCACCGGTCTTTTCCCATGACGGATACAAGCTGCGTGGGCGAGGTTAGGCGTTTTTGCGCACGAGCCGTGGAGGACTGGGGTTGGAGCGATGTGGATGCGGGTCGCCTGTCTATCGTCGCCACAGAGCTAGGTACCAATCTTGTGCGGCATGCCGCGCACGGACAACTGTGGATTTCCGTGCAGACTGAGTGGCAGCAAGTGGAGATCATTGCCGTGGACCAAGGACCCGGCATGGTGGATGTGCAGCGTTCCAGCCAGGACGGCATTTCCACAGGATCAAACTCGCCGGGCACGGGCCTGGGAGCCATACGCCGCTTGTCAAGCTCCTTCGACATCCATTCAGCTCCCCAGGGCACGGTGTGTCTGGTGCGTGTGCGCGCTGCGGGGCAAGTAGCGCACACGCGGCGCTGGGGCGCCGTGAGCATCGCGGCCCCGGGCGAGGTCGTGTGCGGCGATGGCTGGGCTGTGGCGGTCGATGCGGACAGAGTGGCGGTGGTCGTGGCCGACGGCCTGGGGCACGGACCGTATGCGGCGCTGGCTGCCGATACCGCACTGGATGTGTTCTCAGGCAACCCCTTCGCGCCACTTGATGTTTTTGTGCGGGACGCCCACACTAGGCTGCAGACCACGCGCGGCGCCGCTGTTTTCGCGCTGCACATGGACGACGCTGCGGCAACTTTGCAGTATGCGGGAGCAGGTAACGTGCTGGGACGTGTTCTATCAGGCGTGTTTGACCGCTCCATGGTTACGCAGCATGGAACGGTTGGCGTGCAGGTCCGCAAGCCTGAGGTCACCTCGCAGGAGGTGCCCGACCATGCGCTGGCACTGGTGCATTCGGACGGCATTGCATCTCGGTGGAAGTCGGACGAGATGGTGCCACTGCTGCAGCGCGATGCCACGTTGATTGCCGCTGCATTGTTGTGGCGCCAGACGCGCGGTCGCGACGACGCCACCGTGGTGGTGGTCAAACAGGGAGACACCCTTGAGTGACGACGATCTGAGAGCCCAGCTGGTGCAGAGCCAAGCCGAAGTGGAAGCCCTTCACAACGAAGTAGACACCCTGCGGGCCGAGTTGGAAGAAACCAACCGAGGCGTGGTAGCGCTTTATGCGGAGTTGGATGAGCAGGCTGAGCAACTTCGGCATGTCACCCAGCTCAAGAGCCGGTTCCTCTCGTACATGAGCCACGAGTTCCGGACGCCAATCGGCGCCATCTTGAGTATTGCGCGCCTGCTGCTGGACCATGTAGATGGCCCACTCACGACTGAGCAGGAACGCCAAGTACGCTTTATCCAGAGTACATGCGAAGAGTTCTCGAACATGGTGGATGACCTGCTGGATTTAGCCAAGATCGAGGCGGGACGGCTCGACGTGTCCCCCGCTTGGTTCGAGATGATGGACTTGTTCTCTGCTCTACGCGGCATGTTCAAGCCGCTGTTGGACAACGAAGAGCTAAATCTGGTGTTTAAGGAGCCTTCGGGCCTGCCTCGCCTGTACACCGACGACCGCAAACTGTCTCAGATCCTGCGCAACTTCATCTCCAACGCGCTCAAGTTCACAACGCGTGGCGAGGTACTTGTTTCTGCAACCCTGGTGGGAGACGACATGGTCTGTTTTTCCGTGGCCGACACGGGCATAGGCATCGCGCCGGAGCACCTGGACAGCCTATTCAACGACTTTTCGCAGGTGAATGCCCCCATCCAAAAACGCCTTCGCGGAACGGGCCTAGGTCTGGCTCTGACCAAACAACTCGCGGGGTTGCTGGGGGGCAGCGTCGATGTGCAGAGTGCGGTTGGCGTGGGGTCTGTATTTTCCGTCACAGTTCCTGTCCAGATGCACCCCGGCAAGGATGCAGAGAGCTGAACCATGCCCACATCCGCCATGATCTCGCCGACCATAGACCGCAGTTTGCACACGGTGCTCGTGGTGGACGATAACCCAGTGACCCGCTATGCGACGGCGCGGGTGATTCGGGCCGCCGGCTTCCACACCGAGGAGGCGGGTACTGGCGCTGCGGCCATTTCTGCGGCCAAGCGCGACGTATCAGCCGTGGTGTTGGATGTGCATCTGCCTGACATGGACGGATTTGAAGTGTGCCGCGTGTTGCGGGCTGACGCGAAGACCGAGCTTACGCCCATCATCCACCTGTCTGCCGCCTTCGTGCAGAGCGAGCACAAGGTAGAAGGCCTCAATGCCGGGGCGGACGCCTATATGGTGCATCCTGCCGAGCCAGCGCTGATGGTGGCCACCCTGCAAGCGTTGATTCGCGCACGAATGGCAGAGGAGAAGCTGCGCCGTAGCGAAACGCGCTTTCGCGCCATCTACGATCAAGCCCCCGTGGCCATGATGCTGATTGATGCTTCTGGCAGCTTTGCTGATGTGAATCCGGCTGCTGAGGCCCTGCTGCAGCGCCTGCGTGGCGATCTCATTGGCCAGGCGGTAAGGTCACTTGCCCCTGTAGCGTGGCAGACTTTCGTCCAAGGTTGCATGGAAGCTGGGTCTGCGGTGGACTGGAAAGGCGAATTCCCTCTGATCCGGGGCGACGGCAAGGAGGTGCTCCTTGACTGGAGCATGTCCGACCACGTCGAGCCTGAGTTGCGCATCGGCATCGCCACGGACCTATCCGAGCGCATCGACTTTGAGCGCCGAAGAGAGGAACTGCTCGAGCGCGAGCAGGCTGCCAGGGTGCTGGCGGAGCGCCAAAGTCGTACCAAGGATGACTTCGTGGCCGTGCTCTCGCATGAGCTGCGCACGCCGCTCACTCTCATCACGGGGTGGACGCACATGCTCAAGCGCCCGAACACGAAACCAGAGATGCTCGCGCGTGGGATCGAGGCAATCGAGCGCGGAGCAAAGGCCCAGGGACGGATCATCTCGGACATTCTTGACGTCTCAAGGATTGCGTCTGGCAAGTTGCGGCTCCATCGCGAATGGGCCAACCCTGGAGAACTGGTGCGTATTTCGATCGACGCAGTGCGCGACCTTGCGCAAACTCGGCAGATCATTCTGGAAGTGAAAAGCGGCGATCAGGACCAACCGGCTTGGCTCGACGTCACGCGATTTCAGCAGATCGTCTGGAATCTCGTGACCAACGCCATTAAATTCTCCGAGCAGGGAGGCACTGTGGAGGTGCAACTGCAGCGCACGGGAGACGCGCTCACGCTCGTCGTTCGGGACCATGGCGCAGGCATCGAGCCTTCGTTCGTCCCATATTTGTTCCAGCGGTTTACGCAAAGTGGCGCACCGGGCAATCGTGCCCATGGCGGTCTCGGCTTGGGTTTGTCAATCGTCAAACACTTAGTGGATCTGCACGGTGGCACGATTTCCGCAGCCAGCGGGGGGACAGGGCACGGAACTACCATGACCGCTCGACTCCCCGTGGCGTACGAGGACATAGAGGCAGGAGCGGACGGCGGGCAAGCAGCGTCGCAAATTGATGAATCGCGTCAATTGCTGGGCAAGGATATCCTCGTAGTTGACGACAACGCTGACACCAGCGAAATGCTGAGCATCGTGCTTTCGGACGAAGGGGCGAAGGTGCGCGTGGCCGACAGCTACAACACAGCCATTGCCCAATTCGAACTTGCCTGGCCGGACCTGTTCGTGAGCGACATCGGTCTCCCAGGCCGCGACGGCTATGAGCTTATTGCAAGGGTGCGCGAACTGGAAGCTGCCGCAGGCAGGCCCCGCCTACGCGCTATCGCTCTCACAGCGTTTGCCAGGCCACAGGACCGGGAGCGGGCGCTCTCCGCCGGCTTTGACCAACACCTGGGCAAGCCACTTCAGCCGCATTTGCTACTGCAGGCATTGTCATAAGCCAAATGTGCCGGGGTCCATCAAGGCAAGCGTGCTCAGCATGTCTGACGACCGCCTGAGAGCAGCGTATAAACCCTACGTGAGCGCCGAAGGGCGGGAGGCCTCGACTGTGCAGATCGCTTCTCGGCAACACGCCGTTACAGCAGAGCATCATCGCAGGGCGCAAAATGTGTTCTTGTGTCAATATTGCCTCGTTCATATCCTACTTTTGCCGGAGACGCTATGAACCCGGAAATGTTCATGGATGTGTTGATCACACCAACCTCCTACTTTTCAGACTTTGACACCCGCTGGGTGGCGCATGCAACTCTTCAGCATTTGAAGGAACCTGCATCTGTTGTCGAATTGCAAGGGTGGCCAACTTTGCATCAAACCAAAAGGGATGCTGATCTTGCGGCTCTAGCGACAGCCAAGCGTCGGATTCATGGCGGACGCTGGAAAGAACAGAACGAAGATTCGGGATTCTTGCCGCTCGAAGAACTGATCAAATAGCTGAAATCAAAGAATTCCCCTGGTCTGCCGGGGTTTTAGCAAGGGAGCGCCGATGCTCCTTCTGCGCCACGCTCAATACGTCTGATGTCCAAATGTCGAGACAGAAATCCTTATCGCGCCACTGACAGACACGTGACAGGCATAGGTGTTCTTGCAAGATCTCGTGCACCTTCAAACCGCCTAGCGGTGCTCCCTCAAACGGAATTAGCCAATGGCAGGCTGCAACCGTGATGCCTGCTTTAGAGGCGAAAGCTGAGGAGCGGCAATGAAGAGCTACTTGCTCAATGTCTTTGCTCGGAAGGTAGTACAGCAATTCGCTCAGAACGATCAAGTCGAATTTTTCTTTGGGCCAATCAGCGGGAATCCACCCTTGCTCTACGTGCGCGCTTGGATGGGACATTAACCTCTCGGTAGCGAGACTAACGGCGCGCTGAGACCCGTCCCACGCCAACAGTCGTTCGCAGCGCGGTGCCAAAGATTCCGACAAAAAGCCGCCTGCACACCCAGGCTCAAAGATGGCGGAGTATCGCGGCAAAGGCAAGCTGGAGACCACCAAGTCACGCTTGCGCTTTTCGTACCAGCTGTCTTCAAATTTCCAAGGATCTGGACTTTCCGCGAACATCGATTCGAAAAGCGCAGTGTGAGCATTCATGGTTTGACGAAGAAGTACTCCGCGTTCCAGCCTGCACGTTCAACGATAGCTTCGTCAAGGACCGCTGCCAGAGCGCTAGATCGGGACGTGAGTTGTGAGCGGTGAGCCTCAAGCGCATAGAGTTTTTTTAAAAGGCTTTGACTATCTATGCTGATCGTACGAAGGCGGTACCAATCCACCCGTGGATCCCCAGGAACGGCCCAATGCCACATCCAAACCGGTGCCTCCAAGAGATCCGCTTCACGCGTGGTGCAGATTGCTTTGCAAACCCGTCCACATGCTTCATGGTCTGGGTGACCATCGAATTCCCAGGTCGTGATAACCGCATCTTTCGGTCCAACCAAGCGCGACAACCTTTCGTAAAGGGCTGTCTCGTGTTGAGTTATCTTTCCATCCGGCAGGCCTAGCCGAATGACTGAGCGAGGGGAGACTCCGATCCGGTGCAATCCAACAGTGCTTTCTGCCTGCCGCACAAACGCTAGTTTCGCGCGCTCGGAGCTATGGAAATGGCCGTGGCTGGCCTCCCCGTCAGTCACCGCTACCACCATACAAGTTCCTCCTCGACTAGCGTGAGATTGGAGCAGTGCTCCACATGCAATTATTTCGTCATCTGGATGTGGGGCCACAACAACCAGGCGTTGATCTCGACCAATCAAGTCCCCAATTTCAAGTCGAGGGAAGTCCTTCTTGATCAACCAAGATTGCCAATGAAGTGAGTCGACCTTGGCATTAGAAATATGTCGGCTGGTCAGTTTGGGAAATCTGGTGTCGCTTGACTCTCTTGGGAGATTCACAAAGCCCATGGATAGACCTTCGCAGCGACAATCTCATCGGCCAACGCCGCGTCATCGCGATCTGCGTGACTCTGGCGAATGAAAACAACAAGGTCTGCTGTCGCCTGTGCGAACTCCTGATTGCGGCAAAACGGAGTAGCCCCAAGTGCCCGTCCTGTTTCTTGGAGCACCATATTGGCAGTAGCCTCCGCTGCTTGCCGGACGCGTAAAGCCACGATGCAAGAATCGGTAGTGGGGTGTTCATCAATCCAGTCAGCACTTTGGTGCAGGAGAGCTCCCAAGCTAGCGAGGGCCATGTCCACCTTTCCTAATGCGGCTTTTCGATACCAAGTACTCGGATGAGAGGCCTGCATTGAAACCACAGCTCGGTAAAGAGCGTCAGCTACTGCGAGAGTGCCGCCGTGCCAACAGGCTGCAATACCCGCGCCACCGTGCCAAAAACCTGGACGTCTGAGATAGTCGCCCGGCAGTCCGATCAACGTCCCTGAAGCTCCGGAGAAAGTGACATCTGCGCTCAGGGTGTCTCTCATGCCCACGGCCCCCCAAGTACTGGTATCTATCTGGATGCTGGGCTGATTCAGCTCGACAGCAACAAGCTGGCTCATCTCTTGGCCAGCCACCCACGCAGTGATCAATGCATGACTGAGCCCCGCTGCCCCTGAACACCATGACTTGGTGCCTTCGAGCGTGACTTGGCGGTTGTTACTGCCCGTGCGAATGAAGACACGATTTTCAGGTGCCTCCGCAGCCCACATTCCCCATGTTTCTGTCGGCGCTCGTGAGCTCTCCCCAAGCTCGTCCAGAATGGCCAATGCATCTGCGTGCCCTTCATACAGTTTCACGAGAGAGAGACTGTGTCGAGCTACGGTGCTTAATGCCTGCCATCTTAAAAGAGTGCTTCCTTGGCCAGGGAGAGGTAGCTTTGGTGCGCCATTCAAGATGAGATGGCGCAATTGCTCAGCAACGGGTCTGCGTGAGCAGTTTCTCAGAACTTCAGAAATGGTGTCTACGTTCGTGTAAACGTATCGAGCGTTTGAGTGGGGAGGCGGTGAGTCCATGCGCGATCTCTGTTCTGCCTAAGAGTCTGGGCGATGGCGCACTACTGGATGGTCAGCAGTGGGTGGGCTCCGCTGTGGGACAGCAGCTATGTAGCACCTGGACTGCTTGCAACAGAAGGCAAGTGAGGAACCTGTCCGACAACGGGCTATGGGAATTGGCCTTAGCGTTGGCTTAGCGCATTGGCTGCAAGCAGACTCGCCTTCCATCACCAACAATCTGCGGCCGCGAGAGCTCGCACTCCTGAACTACTTACTGTTCTTAATGATCGCCGTAATTGTCCCCGCTCACAATGAAGAGGCCTATATCGAGGCGTGTCTGATTTCGATAGCCAAGGCCGCGAAATGCCCTCACCTTCCAGACGAGCAAGTGTGCATCGTCGTTATCCTTGACAACTGTAGTGACCGGACCGGTCCCATCGCCGCCGCTTTCGGTGTCCAAATTTTGGAGTGCCAAGCTCGGAATGTTGGAGTAGCCAGAGCACTTGGCGCACACTGGGCATTGGCGGCTGGCGCACGTTGGTTGGCATTCACAGATGCCGACAGCGAAGTCGCTCCTGACTGGCTGTCGCGGCAACTCTGCCTCAACGTTGATGCAGTGTGCGGAACGGTTCAAGTTCGTGATTGGACTTTGCACGGGGAAGAAGTACAGCGCAAGTTCGAGGCTGTCTATGAGGATCGCGAGGGACATCGCCATGTCCATGGGGCAAATCTAGGACTTACCGCGGATGCCTATCAAACGTGTGGCGGATTCGAGCCGTTGGCGACCGGTGAGGATGTCGCATTGGTAAGGAGGTTGGAGGAGGGGGGACTCTCCATAGCGTGGACAGCAGCGACTCGCGTAACCACTAGCGCACGACTGCAGTTTCGCGCCCCTGCGGGATTCGGCGCTGCATTGTTGGCGCACCACAGCGGCATGTCCAATTCCTCGAAGGTAGTGCCGACGGCTACTTGAAGATTGGCAAATACGTTGATGGTTTGCTTAGACCTCGTGCAGTGGCCTGCATTCGTGGCATCCGTAGCTCATCTGACGTCTCACTGTCTCACCTTCGGGGATCTCTTGCCAGCGTGGCATGCTCTTAGGGTGAGCACTTAATGGTCATCGTGCTTCCCAAAGTATCGATAATGGTATTTATCGATAGCTTGGGTTGGGCGGTGCGATAGGGCGAAAGAGGGGAGGGAAGAGCAATTCAGGGTCATAGCTTTAAGCCGGCGTACTTTGCCCGCAGTCTGCTACGCAGCGATTGCCGCCGATCGGGGACGAGGTTTGGACGGCTGCTTTGGGGCAAAAAGCGGACGCCTTCGCGCCACTGAGCTAATGATGACTTTTGCAGAATACAGCGTCGCGACTACTTCGTTCTTGAATCCTTACGGATATCTCACATCGCACTTCCTTTTAGGTCTCAGACATGCGCGCCCACTGGTTCGTTGTGGAAAGCCTTTGCCACAGGTAGCTGCTTCTGCAGCCACCTAAACGAACGTGCGGTACGTGTGGAACTTCAGAATGACTTGCTAGCCACCGACTTCGACGCATAGGCGCCAAAAAATGCCCATCTCCTTCGTTACGCTCAACGACAAAAGGGGGCAAATGCAGCCGGCGACAACGCAGAAAAAGTAGTGCGCAGCTACGCCCACTTAGCCGCCCAGCTCGACCTACCCTTGCACGCCGTGCATGTGGAAACGCCCAAGCAGCAACGCCAATCAGCCACCCAGCACACGCAAGTGGAGCGCACGCTAAAGTTCGCCCAGGAACTGAACGCCACCGCCTGCGCCTTGCTGCCTGCCGCCTAGCCCACGGCGAATCGCCAACATCCTGGTGCATCTGCGATGCCATCGGCGCAAGTGGCATCGCCATGTAGACCCGCTATCCAACGATACCCAGCTTCTTCAAGAGTACGATGCTCACCTTTTTGGACGGAAGCGTATTGGCCCTCTGAGAAATCAGGCCCATCTTCTCCGCCAAGCTCGCGCGGTACAAAGAGCGCGCATCACCCGTTCGCTGCAGGGACGCCCACAGCGCATCCATGATGTAGGCCCGCAGGCGAAGTTCGGCACCATTGGCGAAGCCATTGTCTGGGCTGGCTATCTCGACAAGCTCTTCGACATCCATTTGGAGCTGGACGTTGTCGCAGATGTTGTCCAGATCGAAGTCCAAGAAGTACACGTCCGTGCCGTCCAGGATGAAGGGAAACACCGCATGGACGAACTCGGCCTGCAGCACACCCACTCCATCAAGAATCTTCCACACTCCCGAGCCGTGCGCACGCGCAATGCCAGAACCAATGTTGTGCATGCTCAGTTCCCCTTCTTGTTCATGATCCTCACCGGCAAGGTGTGTGCGATGGATTCGGACTTGCCATCACTTGAGTAGAACTCCAGCTTGGCTGCCTCAGACGTCGGGATGCTCTGCGTGCCTGCCTCCGTGAAGCGCAGGTTGAGTGCGGCCTTGCCGGTGAGCTTCAAGGCGGCGGGCTGGCCGTGCAACGTGACCTTGCTGACCTTGTCCAGGTTCTTGCCCTGCACCTGGATCTCAAACGCTCCGGGAACCACGAAGTAGAGGTCTGGGCTGGTCTTCTCAATCGCGAGCTTGTTGGGATCGGCCGCGGCCTCGGGCTTCTTCGGCTTGCACTCATCACCTGCGGGCGTGTCAACGTAGAGCTTCCCGTCGATCTTCCAGGCACTCGACATGAAGGGAGTCATCACCCGAAGCCAAGGCTCACGTTCAGCCTTACCGGCAAGCGGCGCCATCAAGGGGACGTTGACCAGGATGCCGCGCATGTCGGGAGCGATCGTGAACGAGCTGCTATCCAGTAGTTGCCCCAGCACCATTACTTTTTCCGCTCTCCAGACGTTGGGGCCATTGACCACCAACGCAGACCCCGAGCAGGCGTTCACGGGGCCGCCTACCACCTCGTCGATTCGCACCAGTCTGTCGTTCATGCCCAGCAGTCGACGAGAAAACCAATCGTAGTCCGGAGCGCGGCGGGACATGCGGATTTCGATGTCCCGTGTTGCCGCGCCTCGCGAGATGGTGCCGCTCGAGAGTTGGTGCGGTGAAGGGCCCCATTGGGTGGACACCTTGAGTTTGAGCGCTGGCCACCACCAAGGCACGGACATGTCGACGGACAGGTCGTACGGCTTAAGCATCTGCTCCATGTCGAGCGAGCCCTTCGGGTCGAGCGAAGCGCGCGGCCCCAACACCCAGCCAAAGGCCTGTTGCCCGCCCACCGCATAGCCCACCACAGATGGCACCCGCTCCATAGTTGTGGCACGTCCCATGGCCTGCTTTGCGTAGCCCAAGGCTGCATCTGCGGCCACCCCGGATCCAGGCACTGCGGCGGCGATGGACGCGGCCAAGGCCAAGCTGTTGGCCGACCGCGCCACCGACGAAATCTGCTGAACTTGTTCACGTGGCCCCACCTCGTAGATGCGCGCCTGGCCATCCTGCGCAGCGTCTCCCAGTCGGGACGTGAGGTCGCCCCACGCCATGTTGGGTGAGCGCGCTGGGAGCTGGGTCTTCACAAAATCGCTACACCGGGCGATGGTGGAGAGAACTTCTTGGAGCTGCTGCAGCAGCGTCACCGCCTGCGCGTATTGGCGCTCCACGTCGGACGCAAAGCCCGCGCCTGCCCCTTGCGCCAGCAGCCATGGCTGGACGCGGCGTGCGTAGTCGTAAGTCAACACCCTTGCACGCGCTTCATGTACGTGTTTCATTAGGTCCCTGTGCGATCTCCTCATGGCCTGGGCCAGGTTCGCCTGCAATGATGGTTCGCATAGGGCTTCAAACACGGGAGTCCTGGATGCTGGATCGCCTTTCCAGGAGCTGATCAGGTCGGTAGATGAGCCAAAGCTGGCATTTCCTCCCCAGCCAGCGTCTGCAAAAACCGTGGCGGTGCCAGCGTTGGCGCCAGCAAGTGCTGCCGCTGGCAGGGCGATCTCGTGCTTGCCCAGCGCAATGATCGCGAGCAAGCCGGCCCGGTCAAAAGCGCGCGCATCGGACTGTAGAGTGAAGCTGCCGTCCGCTGCGTGCGCGCCCGATTGAAAGTTGATGTGATCGAGCCACTCAGACAGGAACCGGGACTTGGCCTGCTCGTTGAACGATGCCGGGTCGATCTTGACCTGCACCACGCCAAGTGAGTGCGGATGGGCAGCCTCGGGGATCACCGTGGCCTGCAAGTTCAGGCGAATCAGCGACGCATTGCCCTGGTCGTGCAACTCGTCCAGCGCTGCTGCATTGCGAGCGCTGCGAACCATGTCGAGGTAAGCCTGCCGGTCTCGAAACTCGTCAAAAGGGCTGGAGGTGACCGTCGTTGTCACCGCAGGCTTTCCTTCCGCAGCAAACATCGTTCTCAGTGCACCCAGTTGCGCATCCACGCGAGCGATTAGATCTGCGACAGCCGGAGCGGTGACGCTACTGGCCACGGCGGCCGGTGCGCCAGACGTCGACTTACCAAGTTCAGTGTTCACCGGCTCGGTTTGCGCGGGTAACTTCGCGCGCAGCAGTTCGAGGTCGCGCCGCAATTGATCGAGTTCAGCTTTCAGCTTGAGCGCGCTGATCTCCTGCTGCAAGTCGGCGGTTTCCTGTGCTCGCCGGTAGTTCAGTCCCGCCGCTGGGTCACTTCGGATGCCCAGCGCGAAAGACCAAGCGCGGATCTGCTCGGTCTCGCGGATGAAGTCCGGCTTGAACTGGACGCTGTCCACTCCGTCGATGAGCTTTTGAAGGCGTGCCACCTCGCGCGCTCGCTCGTTGATCAGCGCCTCCCTGCTGTAGAGCTTGGGGTCGGATACCGTGATGGTTCCCGGCGCGGCGACGACGCCTTGGTCGTACCTGGCCGACTGGGAGAACGGCGTGGTCGCACATCCAACCAACGCAAACACGCCGATGGCCATGACGTTCAGCTGGAAGGCCCCTCGGACCTGTTCGCGAAGGCTTGACGCATCTGGGAGACGGCCCCTGCCTGGCGGGAGCCCGCTGTGTCGGGGAACGGATGTACGGCCATCGCGCCGAACGAGCATGGATACGCCAGCCTGCCAAAGCATGATCAGTCCCTCCATTTGTTTGGCGCCCAGTCTAGGTGTAGTCAGATGTAAACACAATGCCGACGAAAAACGGCGACATGCCCGCTCGCGGATCTGCCGAACTTGGTGATGCTCATTCCTATTCCGTCGGACGACTGCGCAGACAGAGCTTGATAAAAGTCTTTAACCCATGGCAACATGAAATGAAACGCAGCGCGGTCGACAACCATGCTGAAGAAATCGCCTTCGCGCCAAATCCCCAAGGACTTTGACTTCGGCTACTGGAACTGCGCACCCGAAGACCAGCAAATACCGTATCCGAAAGGCGGAGAAGAAATCCTGCTGGCAGGCCTCACGCCAAGGCAGCAACTGGCGAAGTGCATCTTGCCCGAGCCGGCGGTCCATGCGGTAGCGCGACTGCAGATCGGCCCGGTACTGCCGCTGCCGATGAACCTGGACACCATCATCCTGGACCTGAAGGCGCTGACGCTTAGCTGCGTGTGGCGCATCAACGTGGCCGCCAGCTTTGGTGTGCGCGTGCTGGAGTTGAGAAAAGGGTCTGTGCCAGCATGAGCCAGCCCATCCCCTTCATGCCTGCGATTGGCCGCGCCACTGCGGCCACGGGCAGTACCTCTACCGCGCAGGTCAAACCCAACAGCTACGCAAGGCCCGGCGCCATAGGCAACACCCAAGGCCTCATCGTGCCGAAGACCAGCCCGCTGCTGAGTCCTCCCGGTACCCAGCCTGAAACCCAGGAAGAAACCTGGTGGGACAAGCTCAAGCAAGGCATCAAGGACGCAGCTCAGTACTACAAGGACAACGTCTCCCAGTCGCTGCACGAGTTTGGAGCCAACGCTATGGACACCGGCGGCAAGGTGGCGATGGCAGGTGGCGCCCCGGCGGCGGCGGGCGGTGTGGTGGCCGCTACCGGCATCGGAGCGCCAGTGGGTGCGGGGATGGCCACGGCGGGCGGTGCCGCAGCGGCAGCTGGAGGTGTGGTGGCTGGGGTGGGTGCGGGCACCGACTCCGCAGCAACAGCGCTGGACACGGCGGCAGACTGGATCATCAACGGTGAGTCGCCCGATCTGGTGGGGCCGGCGCTGGCGCTGGGTGAGCGGCTGCTGACCAATATGGTGCTCAAGAAAGTGCCGGGGCTGGGTGGGCGCGGCAAAGGGGATCAAAAGGGCGGCAGCTCTGGACCGTCAGGAGGGTTTATCCCCGGCGTGGGCGGGCCTTGCATAGTAGGAACATACGACGCGATTCGCAAGAAATGCGGCCCGGGCCAACAGGCCCACCACATCATTCCGGACACCCTAGCCAGAACCGGCAATCGGCCGCAAGGGAGCAAAGGCATTGGGCGTATCCCTGGGATGCCCAGTCTCGGAGGCGGACCGTCTATCTGCTTGCAGGGCCACGCGGGGACGCAGGGCTCGGAACACAATACCGCTCACCAATGTGACGACGCAATTTGCGAAGCGGCAAAGCACAGCGACATCGCCGGAACGATTGCGGTCAGCGAAGCGGTGCCAATTGCAATGAGCGCGGCTATGGTTGCTCGACCAGATTGCAGAGCTCAGATTGAAGCTGAGGTGCGCAAAGCGTATCCAGACTTTGAAAAAGACAATCGTTCTATGAATGGTGCAGGAAAACCTGCTACCGGCGATGCCAAGGCCCACCTTGAGGGCGGAGGAACAGCTGATGGTAATGGCCGCAGAAACCCCACCGGAGGTCGAAAGTCCCGATGAGTGTTGAACTTACTTTTACAACGGCAATGGCCTATACAGATACCAGTGCTTATGCGGCTGGTTCGGGTGATGCACTCGATACGTTTGCTCGCTTCACCCGAGTGGTTTGTTACGACGCCAACTACCATCATCTATGGGTGAGGCACGACCAAGACTGGCGAGCAGTTGCGCTAGCGTACTTTGGGCCGCAGCATGAAAATTTTGATGACGTTGTGGTGCTCTCTGAGGAGGGGGATGTTCGCTACATAGGGGACCACGATCCACTGTTGGAAAAAATCCAGGGTGCTGGAGTTTTTAGTGCAGACGCCAAAGGCTGGGGGTACCTTGCAGACATCCAGCAAATTGGGGATTCACTATACGCTTGTGGCTACAAGGGGCAGGTCTATAAAAGGTATGGCCCCAATGATTGGGACCACATGGACAAGGGTTTACTGCAAGACCCTAAAACCGTGCAGGAACACCGAATTGCCCTGTCGGTAATTAACGGTCCCCATGAAAACGCTATTTATGCTGCCGGTTACCAGCACGCCGACTGGTTGCCACCCAAGGCCTTTTTCTTCAATGGCACGCTCTGGCGCGAGCTTGAACTGCCTGCCGTGGCAGAACGCATTGTGAATATGTACGTCGAGTCAGAAACGCGCATCTGGATGTGCGGTTCCAACGGCACTTTGCTGCTGGGTAACGCGCAAGACGGATTCAAAAGTCTATCCACAGTCGACGATAACCAACTGTTCACGTCGGTGTGCAAGTTCCAGGACCAGATATGGCTGGCATCAAACTTGGGTTTATTTGTCTACGACCCGGCAAACCACGCAGCAGGCATTCGAAAGTTCACCACGGGTTTGCAACCAGAACTAAAAGACGCCAACATCGTGGACTGCTACGACAAGGTCTTGTGGTCGATTGGCCCCAAAGACATTGCGCGGTTCGATGGCCAAAAATGGGAGCGTATCGACCACCCAGACAATCCACCCATTCGCTGACGGGAAAGAGGTTTGACATGGCAGATGAAGCCGCCACAGCCAAAGACGCCCGGTTCGTCCTGATAAACCTCTTGCCGGACGTGTGCTTGACCCCGAGCAAAAAGGGCTACCCGGTACCGTATGTAATCACCCACGCCATGAACCAAAGTCAACAATGCTCGCCCAACGTGTTCTTTCGGGGTAAAGCGGCGTACCTTCATAACGAAAGCTACGTGGACAATGTTCAGGGTGATGAGCCTGGCGCGGGTCTGGGCGTGGTGAGTGACACCCACGTGCAGATTAGCCACAACATCGACAAAAGTGCGACTGTGTACGTCAACGGACGGCAGATTGTGCGCACAGGCGACCAGATGTGGATGAACTGGCGCAAGCCAGGCTAGTTGATCTCGTAGCGCACTACCGAGGTCTGCTCCGCAGCGGTTGCGGTCTTCCGGCTGCCACTGCCGGATTCCTGCTGTCAGCCACCTACCGGTCACTAGCTTGCTCGACCCATGGTCCAACTGCACTAGGCACTTGAGTGTTGTGCTACGTGAAGATGGCGGGTTCTGCCAACTGTTCACCACGACACACGTCTTGAACCTTGAGGGCAATGAGGTCACAGCCGCGAAGCTTGCTAAGCCCAGGCTGAACAGGGCCAGCTCGTGCCCATTCACTGAGTGGCGTATTCTGGACCGAGGCTCGGTTTGCCAGGACGCTCTATTCATTACCAGTTTTGCAGCATGTGTATGCCCATCTCACCGATCATCGTTTATCTTGACAATCAGGACTACTCCAAGTTGGCAGACACGAGGCTGCACTCAAAGGAACCAGATCTCCCCCATCTGTTAAGCGAATTGAGAGATCTGAAGCATTCTGGCAAAGTGATCTTTGCATTCTCAGGAGTCAGCGTAGCGGAAGCATTTCCTGACAAACCTTCTGATATCAAGTTGGCCCAGGCTAGGGTTGAATTGCTGAAAGAGCTCTGCGAGGACCATGCGTTGCCTAGCTATGGACTGCTTGCACGGAGGGAGGTGGAGCGATTGCATCGGCGTCGCGACGACGGAAGCCCTGTCTTTTCAGACGCTTCTGCATGGCTGCCGCAAGATCTAATCTCAGAGTTGGCTGGCTCCTTTCAGAATGCATCGGCCACTCAACAAGCGGCTGCAGCGATGAAGAGGAAAGGCATGAATCCCGATAGAGATCGCCGTATGCACAGCATGCTGACCTCCGCAATACGAGTTCAGTTGAGACAGCAAAGGCAGTTGAAGATTGATGCGGGTGATTTCTATACGATCAAGCCGGAGTTCCATGAGACTCTTCTAAATCTCGCCTGCGGCGACGCTACCGCAGCGGACAAATCGGCAGCGTTCCTCGGGAGCTGGTGTGACCCGACTTGGGTTCTAAGTTTGCATGACAGGATTCCTGATCTACCCAATTGGCTGCGGAACGGCATGAGAAAGCCCCATGAAAGTACAGCTGCGGCTCTGAAAAGATTCGTCTCTACCTTGCACGGCTCAGCAGTGCCGCAATCATGGAAGCATGGCGGATGGGATAACGTCATCGACGAGCAGATTCTGGATTTAATACCGTCGATTGCCGAGGTATATGGTATTGATCTGGAGGACTTCGGTCGGGGCGATGTAACGCTGCATTGCCCCGGGTTAACCGTGGAGCGGAGCACCTTCATGTATCTGGCTTGGTCGTACATCGCAGGGGGCAATCAAACAAAAATCGAACCGAACTCTCCTGGCGACGCAATGCACGCAGCATACGCGCCATATGTCGATGTGTTTCGTACTGACAGTGCCATGGCTCCGCACGTCAAGAAAGCATTAGCGCGGACCACATCAACTACAAAAGTTGTCAGCGATAGAAGGCAACTCGTTTCTCAAATACGAACCCTTATTTGAGGCCGGGCGTCAAATTGATGGGCACAATACCGGCGCTGAGGTCACTACCATCGACGTACACCAGACCGTCGATGCAGGTAGGAGCTGATCCGACGCTCCCGATTTGCGACTCTGGGTCAGCAGTGCCAGTTCGTACCGAACGCTAGCCATCGCTCCTTTGGTCGCTCATGACCAAGCCTGAATGAACGAGCGGTCCTGGGAGCCAAGCTGTGCCCTGAGCTCGGGTCGAGCGAGTGGCTGGTTTCCATGACGGCGGTCATTTTTCTCGTGAGTCCATCAGTCCGCAGCCAGCCTGCAGGCGACAGCCGTAACGCGGTCGCTTGCAAGCTTTTTCCGCGAGGAGGATAATCCGCGTCTATGAAAATTCTCACCAACGTGATCAAGGCATCGTTCGCCACCTAGTTGCGCCCCTCGATTGCGTATCGGAGGGCTGCGCGCCTTCCGGTCAACAGAACCCCGGCAGGCTCCCCTTCCGGGGTTTTTGTTTTTCACACCACGGACCAACCCATGCGTACCTACGACAAGTTGATTGCCACGATTCCCGACCGCCGGAGCTTGAGTTCCGTGCGCCCGGGCTTCGGCGACAGCACACACCTCAGACGCTAGCGACCAGGCGAATCCTTCACGCCTGGGCTGGCGCAAAGCCAACCAGGCGGCAGCTGCTCGCAGAGCCGAGTGCAGTCGCAAAACGAAAGATTCGCCATGACCAAGACTTCCTCCTCCTCCTCTCGCAATAACGCCCCCCGGCAACTGCGCAACCTCGGTGTCATCGCCCACGTCGACGCGGGCAAGACCACGACCACCGAACGCATCCTGTTCTACGCCGGCGAGAGCCATCGCATCGGCGAAGTGCACGACGGCACAGCCCACATGGACTTCGACCCGCAAGAACAAAAGCGTGGCATCACCATCAACAGTGCGGCCGTCACCGTCCACTGGAAGGGCACTCAGCTCAACCTGATCGACACGCCCGGCCACATCGACTTCAACATCGAGGTGAACCGCTCGCTGCGCGTGCTCGACGGCGCAGTCGTCGTGTTCGACGGTGTGGCCGGCGTGGAGCCGCAGACCGAGACCAACTGGCGCTTGGCCGACAAGTACCGCGTACCCCGCATCGCCTTCATCAACAAGCTCGACCGCGTGGGCGCCGACTTCCACCGCGTGGTGTCCATGATGGAAGAGCGCCTGGGCGTGCGCGTGGTGCCGTTGCAGATCCCCATCGACGCGGAAGGCGACTTCCGTGGCGTGGTGGACTTGCTAAGCCTGCGCGCCCGCATCTGGGACCGTGACGACGCAAGTGCCCCGTATCGCGAAGCCGATGTGCCCGCCAACCTGCTTGAGCAAGCGGTGCACAGCCGCGCCCGCCTGATCGAAGCAGCGGTGGAGCAGGACGAAGCCGCCCTCCAAGCCTACGTGAACGGCGAAGAGATCGCCGTGGACGTGCTGCGCGCCAGCCTCCGCAAGGGTGTGCTTGCTGGCGCCTTCGTGCCCGCGCTGGCCGGCTCGGCCTTCAAGAACCGGGGTGTGGAGCCTTTGCTCGATGCCGTGGTGGACTACCTGCCCTCGCCCGACGACATCGTGCGCGAAGGCAGTGACGGCCAACCGACAACGGCGGCCGACCCGTTCGCGGCCCTGGCGTTCAAGGTCGTCACCGACGACCATGGCGCCAAGGTGTTCGTGCGCGTGTACAGCGGCCGCCTGGGCCGGGGTGACGTGGTGCTCAACACCAGCACGGGCAAGACCGAGCGCGTGTCGCGCCTGTACGAAGTGCATGCCGACAAGCACATCGAACGCGACGAGCTGGTGGCGGGTGACATCGCCGCCGTCGTAGGCCTCAAGGACACGCTGACGGGGCACACGCTGAGCGACCCGGCCCACCCCGTGGTGCTGGAGCAGATCAGCGTGCCCGAGCCGGTGATCCACGTGGCCATCGAGCCCAAGGCGAGCGCGGACCAGCAAGGCCTGTCCAAGGCCCTGCAGTCCCTGCTGCGCGAAGACCCCAGCCTGCGGCTGCAGCACGACGCCGAATCCGGCCAGACCATCCTGTCCGGCATGGGCGAACTGCAGCTCGAAGTCTCGATCGAGAAGCTGCGCGCACGCCACGGTGTCAACGTGTCGGTCGGCCGCCCCCAGGTGGCGTACCGCGAGACCGTTTCAAAGAGTGTGGAGGTACACCATGTGCACAAGAAGCAAACCGGCGGCCCCGGGCAGTTCGCCGAGGTGAAGCTGCGGCTCGAACCCCTGCCCAGGGGCGAAGGCATCCGCTTTGAAAGCCGCATCGTCGGCGGCGCCGTGCCGCGCGAGTTCATCCCTGCCGTGGAAGCCGGCATCCGGCGCGCCGCCCTCACGGGGGTGGTGGCTGGTTTCCCCGCCACGGACTTCGCGGCCACCCTGCTGGACGGTAGCTTCCACGAGCGCGACTCGTCCACGCTGGCCTTCGAGTTGGCGGCCATGGCCGCC
>JBCNOJ010000169.1:0-9395 GCA_039593925.1 Acidovorax sp. | reverse complement strand
CAGGCGACACGCCAAACTCATGGGAGCTCCCCCGCCCCACCCAACCCGGGGCCTTGTCCTGCCGCGCGAGCAGCACCACCATGAACTGCGGCGGCGGGGCCACCGGAGCGGTGCGGGTGACCAGCACCGCCGCGAGCACCGCTGCCATGGCAAAGCCCGAGCCGGCGAGGGCCCGCCACAGGCCCAGATGGTCCCACCAGCGGACGGACGGGTTGCGCTCCGTTTTTGCGCGGGGTTGGGCGGCAACGGGTGTCGCAGCCGACTGCGCGGTGGCGGCCTGCAGCGACTGATCGATGCGCGCCCACAAGTCAGCGGGCGGCGCAATGGGCTCGGCCAGCTGGGTCAGTGGCAGCAGGCGGGCTTCCCAATCGCCCACCGCCTGTTGCAGTGCCTTGTCACCGGGCAGGCGTTGCTGCACGGCCTGGCGATCGGCAGCGGGCAGGGTGCCCAGCACGTACTCGCCGGCCAGCACGTGCAGGTCTTCCGGCGAGGGGGTGGACGGTGTGTTGTGCAGGTCGGTCATGCCATGCACTCCCGCAGCGATACCAGGCTGCGCCGTATCCAGGCCTTCACGGTGCCCAGCGGGGCGCCCAGGCGCTCGGCAATTTCGCCGTGCGAGCAGCCGTCCACATAGGCGTGCAGCACGCAGTTGCGCCGGGCCGGGTCCAGGGCTTCCAGGCAATGCTGAAGGCGGCCCAGGCTGGCGTTGAGTTCAAAGGTTTCCTCCACCTCGTGGTGGGCCTGCACAGACATGTCGGCCTCCAGGGCTTGGGTGGTAGTGTCGTCCACATCCACGTGGCGGCTGCCGTCGCGCACGGCGTTCAGGGCCAGGTTGCGCACCACGCTGTAGATCCACCCACGTGCGCTGCCTCGGCTCGCGTCGTAGCTGGCGGCACGCGTCCAGATATTCACGCAGGCATCGTGCACGATGTCCTCGGCAAGAGCCCGCTGGCGCACGATGCGCAGCGCTACTCCCAGCAGCCGCGCACCTTCCTGTTCATAAAGGCGGTGCATGGCCTGCCGGTCGCCTGCGGTGCAGGCGGCCAGAGCGGCTTCGTAGTCAAAATCGCCAGGGATATGGGGCACTTTGTGCAGGCGGCAGGGCCTCGGCTGGATGGTGGGCGCATCGTAGCCGCAAACCCGCCGCCGTCTGGCGGTAGCCCCCGCTGGGCAGGGGATTGGTTGTGCGTGGTTTACGCTGCCTTCCAGAAGATGTAATCGGCCTGGTACTTCACGATCTGGCGCTCGCCCTTGTTGGCGGGGGTGCAGGCGGCAGCAGGTGCCACGCCGCCCTTCAAGGCCACGCGCTGGATGTAGGTCACGCCGGTCATGGCGCCGGAGCCCATGGCGGGGTTGGCCTTGACGAGCTGGTAGGGCAGGTTGCCCGTGCCAGAAGGTGCCACGGCCAGCTGGGTGGCTGTCAGCTTGGAGCCGTCGTTCGACTCCCAGGTAGCGGGTGGGCCGTAGTAGGTGCCCACTTGTTTGCCGCTGCGGTCATTCAGCACGGCCTTGGGGCCCACAAACACCCATTCGGTCTGGCCGGGCATGTTGGCCTTGTCGCGGCATTCGTAGGTGATCTCGCCCACGCCCACGGTTTCCATCGCCACCTTGTTGCCCGCCGGAACCTTGATGCTGTCGGGCAGGCTGTCCTGCGAATACATGGATTTGGAAGGCGACGACATCATCGAGCCGCAGGCGCTCAGCAGCACGGCGGCGGCGATGGTGCCGGTCAGGGGGAGCATGCGGGAGATCTTGGACTTGGCGTTTGTCATGGCTTTTCTCTCTTTTCGATGGGTTGAAAGGACAGCAGCTCAGTGCGCTGCTGTGGGTACTACCCATGAAAACGCCGTTTGGATGCACTCCGATCCAAAAATTTTTTAAAAGCCAGGAATGCGGGCTCCACGCCACCCGCTGCCTGGCCTCACGTTCCGGTGTGCAGGGGGGCGGTTTTGGGCGAATACGCCCACACGTTGCGCCCCTGGTGTTTGGCTTCGTACAAGCCGGCGTCGGCAAAAGCGATGAGTTCGTCCACCGTCTGGCCGTGTTGCGGAAAGTGTGCAATGCCGATGCTGGTGCCAATGTCGGCCTGGCCCACCGCCAGCGCGAACGGCTGGTTGAGCGCGCGGACCATGGTGTCCGCAATGGCTTGGGCCGCCGAGGGTTCGGCGCACAGGGGCAGCACGCACAGGAACTCATCCCCGCCCAGGCGTGCCAGCGTGTCGCCCGCCTGCAGGCAGCCAGACAGACGTTGCGTGACCTGCACCAGCAACTCATCGCCAGCCGCGTGGCCCAGGGTGTCGTTAACCTTCTTGAAGCGGTCCAGATCCAGAAAGAACACCGTGAACGCCGCCTTCCGCGCGCGTGCATCTGCAATGGCCTGGCGCAGCCGGTCGCGCGCGATCATGCGGTTGGGCAGGTTGGTCAGCGGGTCCAGATTGGCCTGCTCCAGTTCACGCCGGGTCTGGTCCAGATCTTCGATGCGGCATTCCAGCTCAAACTCGCGCGCCTCCAGCTTCACCACCATGTGGGCAAAGGACTCGGCCAATTGGGCCAGCGTGCTGTCGGCGGGATGTTGGCCCGTCATGGCCATCAGCGGCTCCACGGCGTGCAGGTCGCCGTGGTGGGCAATGCGCTGCATCACCTCGTTCAGGCGCTGCAAAAACAATTGCTCGGGGTGGGGTTCGGGGGCGCCAGAGGTCGTCAAGGGGGCTCCAAGGGGCGGGGCGGTCGGTTTCCGGCAGGCCGGGCAAGCGCGTATCGTAGGAAATCGGCTGCACGCGCGCAAGCGGCGTATGGGGCGCTTCAGGCCCCGCCTGTCCAACCCCTCAGTGCAATGTGAGCGGCCGGCTGGTGGTTTTGACCCGCACCACCGCAGCCTGGGCGGCGTAGGGCCGCGGTGCATGGCCCAGCAGTGCGGCAGCCAGCGTGTGCGCCTGCCGCGCAATCGGCTCGATGAAGCGGCTGCATTGCCCGTCCACGCTGATGCAATCGCCCAGCGCGTGGATGCCACTCACACTAGTCTGCAGCGTGGTGGCGTCCACGGCAATGCCGTTGGCCCAGGCCAGGCCAGCGCTTTGCGCTAATCGGGAGGCGGGCACCAGACCCGCTGCCACCACCACCTCGTCGGCAGCAAATCGTGGCCCGTTGGTGGTGACCCGATAGCGTGGCCCCACGCGTTCAACCGCCTCCACCTGCAGACCGCCTTCAAAGCGGATGGACAGGTCCTTCCACGCGTCCAGCAGCTGTGGCCCCGCCTGCTGGTCGTGCCAGCGCGCCAGCGGTTCGGCGGCGGTGTCCAGCAGCGTGATGCGGTGGCCGCCCAGGGCCAGGTCGTTGGCCAGCTCGCTGCCGATCAGGCCCGCGCCGATGATGAGCACGTCCTTGGGCTGGTCGCCCAGGTGCTGGCGCAGGCGCTGGTAGGCGTCCAGGTGGTTGACGCGCCAGCACAGGCTGGCGGGTAAGCCCGGAGGCAAGGCGGCCTGCGCACCATGGGCCAGCACCAGGTGGCCGTAGCGCAGCACACCCCGCGTGGTGCGCAGTTGGCGGGTGTCGGCGCAGATGCGCACGGCATGGGTGTGGGCCAGCAGGGTGACGCCCAGGCGGTGCGCCGCAGCGTGGCCGGTTTCGGACACCAGGGCCAGCGGGTTCAGCTGGCGCGCCATGGCCACCGACAGCAAGGGCTTGTCGTACCGGTCGCCCGAGCAGGCCGTCACCAGGGTGATGGGCAGCGTGGCGTTGTGTTGGCGCAGAGTCTCGGCCAGTTGCCAGCCCGCACGGCCGGCGCCGACGATGACCACGCCCGGCTCGTCACCCGGGCGGATGTGGGCCGGGGGCGCTGCGCTGGCGTTCGCCCGCAGCGCCTCCAGCGTGGGGGCTTCGTACGGAGAAAAATCGGCCTTGGTCACCCCGCACAGGGGGCAGGCCCAGTCGTCCGGAATGTCTGCCAGCCGTGTGCCGGGTGGCAACCCTCCATCGGGGTCGCCGTCGGCCTCGTGGTAGACGTAGCCGCAGGCGTTGCAAATGTAGCTTTGCCAGGGCGCATGTGTTGCTGCGTCGGCCAACGCGTCATATACGGCCTGCGATGCGGCGCTCAAAGCGAAGGCGGAGGCTGCCGACGGCGTGGTGGTGGTTGTGGCGGGCGTCATGCAGGCATCTCCTCGGTGCTGAGCCGGGCGATCTCTTTGCGCAGGTGCTTGATGGCGGGCGTGACGATGGCCACAAAGTGCGACTCGCGCACGCGGCGCTGCACGTCCGAGCTCATGAGGTAGCCGCGTGCACCCTGGTGCATCAGGGCCGACTGGGCGGCGCGCAGGCACAGCTCCGCGCCGTGGGCGCGGGCGTCCAGCACGTCGATGAAGAAGTCGGTGCTTGTGTCAAACGGCGTTTGGGCCAGTTGCATGACGCGTGTTGTGAGCGCATTCAGCTCGGCCTGCAGCGCGTCGGGCCGGTCTTCCAGGAACTGGTTGACGTGGCCCAGTTGGGCTTCCACCGTCCACATCGAGTCGATGGCGCCCTGGGTGATGCCCACGGCCATGCCACATTGCAGCATCACAAACGCAGCGCGGATGCGCGCAATGAAAGGCCTTGTAGGGTCAGCCATGGTGTCGGCCGTGCCGATGAAATGGTCCTTGAGCCGCAGCGCATAGGTGCCCGTGCCCTCCATGGCCGAGAAGCTGGGGCATTCCCGCATCTCCACGCCGGGTGCGTCGCAGCGCAGCAGGAACATCACCTCGCGCTGGCTGGCCGTGCCGTCGGCCTCCACCACCGCCGCAATCGCGCCGCAGTAGTGGTCTGGCCCCAGGTTGCTCACCCAGGGCAGGGTGCCGTTGATGAGGTAGCCGCCCTCCACCGGCGTGGCCTTGAGCAGCAGGCTTTCGATCTGCGCGTAGCTCTTCATCGGGTTGGACAGCGCCGTGCCGCCCATGCCCGCGCCGCTGGCGTGGCGCTGCAGCACATCGCCCATCAGCGTGGGGTTGCCCGACTGCTGCAGGTACAGCCCGCACACCGCTTGGCACCACATCATGAAGCCGGTTGCGCCGCACACGCGCGAGGCTTCGGCCATGGCGCGGATGGCCAGGCCGTAGTCGGCCGGGCCTGCGGTGCTGTCCAGGTGCGCGCTCATCGCGCCCACGGCGGCCAGTTGCTGCAACTCGGCGCAGGGGTAGTAGCCGGTGCGGTCAATCGCCTCCACCTGCGCGGCCAGCGGGCCCTGGGCAATCTGGCGCACGGCGGCCAGCAGCGCATCGCCCCGCAGGGCGCCGTCCAGGTGGAGTTGCGGAGGAAGGTCGGCGGGGTTCATGGGGCTCCTTGGGTGCGCGGGGCGGGCTCGGTTACGGGACTATTTAGTCCGCGAGGCTGATCTCGAACGGAATGGGGTTGCGCATGCTGTTGGCCACGGGTGAGTAGAAGTTGGCGTGCTGCACGATTTCGTCGAGCACCTCGCGGGGCGCGTCGCCTTCCACCAGCACCTTTACGCGGATGGCCTGGAAGCCCATCTCCGGCGGCGTCTTCTGCAATGCGCCACCCGCACCCCAGGCGGCGGGGTTGCCGATGTCGCCTTCCATGAACACCTCGATCTTGCTGAGCTTGACCTGCTTCCAGGTGGCCACAGCCGTGATGCCCACGGCCAGGCAGCCGCCCAGGCCCGACAGCACTATTTCACCGGGCGCAGGCGCCGTGTCCTGGCCGAACAGGTGCAGGGGCTCGTCCACCACCACCGGAGCGTGGTTGCCCACATAGCTCAGCGAGCGGTACTGCCCCTCCATCACCGTGTGGACCTTGTTGGTGCCCCGGCTGGCGAGGTTGTTGCGGCCCTTGTCGGCAAAGGCCATCAGGCCGTCGCGGTCGATGGGGCGCAGGTGGGTGTGCACAGTGGTCACGGTGGTGGTGGGGGCAGAGGGTTCCAGCAGATCAGTGGACATGGTGTTCCTTGAAGAAAGAGAGGGGAATGCAAAAAGAAGGACAGGGTTCGCAGCGGGCCACGCCCGCTGCAACAACGCACGAGACTCAGGCCGCCAGCGCCAGCGCAGGCTTTTTGGGGAGCTTGACCAGCGGCAGCCCGCTTTCGATCGGCAACTTGTCGTCGCGCGACCACTCGTTCCATGAGCCGAAGTACATGCGCACATCGGCAAAGCCCGCCTGCTTGAGCGCGAGGAAGGTGTTGGACGCACGCGCGCCCTTGAAGCAGTACAGGTACACCGTGTCCGCCGGGCTGATGCCGGCCGTGGCGCATTCGGCGCGCACTTCGTCGGGCGACTTGAAGACGGGGCCCTGGGGCGAGGGCTTCATGAAGCGGTACCACTCCAGCCACTTGGCGCCGGGCAGGCGGCCCTTGCGGGGCGCAAAGTCCTTGCCGTAGGGGCTGGAGCTGTCGCCAATCCATTCGTCCACGTCGCGCACGTCCAGCAGCACGGTGTCGGTGCCCAGGGCCTCGATCACGTCTTCCTTGGTCAGCATCACGTCGGTGGTGGCCAGGTTGGTGGGGAAGATGGCAGGGGTGGGCACCACGGCTTCGGTGGAGAAGGGCAGCCCTGCCGCCTTCCAGGCCGAGTAGCCGCCATTCAATACCTTGACCTTGGGGTAGCCCAGCCAGGTCAACAGGTAGTAGCCCCGGCAGGACTGGCCGTAGCCGCTGTTGAGTGCATCCTCATAGAACACCGCCGTCTCCGCACCCGACAGGCCGATGGCGCCCAGGTGCGCGGCAAAGGTGTCTTTCAGCTCCTGCAGGCCTTGGGGTGTAGAGGTGGCGAGATACGTGAAGGTCTCGCGCAGGTTCACCGCGCCGGGGATGTGGCCCAGGGCATAGGTGTCGGCGTCGCGGGTGTCGATCAGCACCACGGGCTCTGCGGCTTGCAGGGCCAACAACTGGGTGGGCGAGATGAGGACGGCGTCGGAGGCGGTAGCGGTCACGGTGCTCATGGAAAACCTTTCGGTGCGGTGGTGGGCGGGATGCCTGCCTTCCTTATCGCAACAGGTGTGCCAGAGCGGGTGGATGCAAAGATGTTTGAATGAAATTGGCCGCTAGCGCTTATCTATAAAGCGCTATTAGCTATCAATTTAATAGTTTTTCGTCTGCGCTCAGACTGCGGTGCAGCAGGGGGATAGCGAGACGCTGAACACTGTGTCTACAAATTGTCGACACAGTGTTCAGCGTCACTTCAAGCCCGCCTTGCGCAGCCGGTAGCTGAATTGCCGCAACGTCAGCCCCAGGCTCTGCGCCGCGCGCGACTGGTTGCCGTGGTGGTCGGCCAGTGCGGCGAGCAGCACCTGAACGCTGTGGGACTGGGCTGGAGCGTAGTCACGCACCAGCGGTGCTGTGGTGGCCCCGGGCGGCCCCGAAGCGATCTGCGCTTCAGGCGATGGGGCCGGCGGCAAAGGCGGCGACGCAGCCGGCAGAAACCGGTCCAACTCTGCCCGCATCACCAGCGTGTCATTGGTCAGCAGCACCAGGCGTTCAATCACGTTGCCCAGCTCGCGGATGTTGCCGGGCCAGGGGTGTTCTTCCAACCGCGCCAGCGCGTCGGGCGAGAGGTTCACGTTGCGCTGGTGCGCCTGGTTGGCGCGGCTCACAAAATGCAGCGCCAGCGCGCGGATGTCTTCACGCCGCTCGGCCAGCGAGGGCAGATGGATCGGAATCACGTGCAGGCGGTAGTACAGGTCCTGCCGAAAGCGCCCGGCCTCCACATCGGCCGCCAGGTCGCGGTGGGTGGCCGCCACCAGGCGCACGTTGACCTTGACCTCGCGCTGCCCGCCCAGTCGCACCAGCGTACCCTCTTGCAGCGTGCGCAGCAGCTTCGATTGCAGGGCCAGCGGCAGCTCGCCAATCTCGTCCAGAAAGATGGTGCCACTGTCGGCCTGCTCGAACCAGCCCGCGCGGGCTGTGCTGGCGCCGGTGAATGCGCCTTTTTCATAGCCAAACAGTTCGGACTCAAACAGCGCATCCGGAATGGCCGAGCAGTTGACCTTGATGAAGGGCCGGTCGCGCCGCCCACTGGCCAGGTGCACGGCGCGTGCGAACAGCTCCTTGCCCGTGCCCGACTGGCCCAGCAGCAGCACGGTGGCCTGGGTTTGCGACACGCGTTCCAGCTCGCTCAGGGCCTGCAGCAGTGGCGGCGAGCTGCCAATGAGCCCGTAGCGCGCGCTTTTGGTATTGAGCGCATTGGCCAGCACGGCGTTGCGCGCCTCCAGCTGCCGCGTCTGCTCGGCCACCAGGGCTTCCAGCTGCAGCAGTTGCCCCACCAGCGTGGCCAACACGCGCAGCACCGCCAGGTCGTCGTTCAGGTGGCGCTGGCGGCTGCGGATGCGGTGGCAGGCCAGTACGCCGATGGGTGCATTGTTGACTTCGATGGGCAGGGCGATGAAGGCGACCGTCTCGGGCGGCAGCTGGCTGCGTTCCACCGCGCGGGCCAGGAACAGCGGTTCGGCATCGATGTCCTGCACGATGGCCGGCTGCCCCGTGGCCAGCACCCGGCCGGTGATGCCCTCGCCCCAGGCGTAGCGCCCACGCTGCACCTCGGCCTGGGTGAGGCCGTAGGCATGCTGGATCGAGGCGGTGCGCGGCGCGCCGACCGGGGCGTTGGGCGCTTCGTCCACCAGCACGATACGACCCCGGTTCAGGCCCAGCAGTTCGCTCATCAGGTGCAGCATTTCGCGCAGCACCAGCCCGGGCGCCAGGCTGCGGCCGATGAGGCGCATGACCTCGCGCATCAGCAGCAGCTCTTGTACGTGCCAGTCGGTGGGGGCGCCCTGGGAGGCGCGAGCGGAGGGCGTCGGGGGCATGGCGGGTGCATTGCAAGTTTTGCGCCCGGTTGCATTAAAGTTGCCCGCATTCCTCCTTTAGTCCCTGCCGAAAGAAAAATCACATGACCACCCTCGGAACTCCCCTGTCCCCCCACGCCACCAAAGTCATGCTGCTGGGCTCGGGCGAGCTGGGCAAGGAAGTGCTGATTGCGCTGCAGCGTCTCGGGGTCGAGACCATCGCCGTGGATCGCTATGACAACGCCCCCGGCCAGCAGGTGGCCCACCACGCGCGCACCATCACCATGAGCGACCCGGCGCAGCTCAAGGCGCTGATCGAGGCCGAGCGCCCGCACCTGGTGGTGCCCGAGATCGAAGCCATCGCCACCCCCATGCTCGAAGAGCTGGAAGCCGCAGGCACCGTGTGCGTCATCCCCACCGCCCGCGCCGCGCGCTTGACCATGGACCGCGAAGGCATCCGCGTGCTGGCCGCCGAAACCCTTGGTCTGCCCACCAGCCCCTACAAGTTCTGCAATTCGCTCGAAGAGCTGCAGGCCGCGATTGACGGAGGCATCGGCTACCCCTGCATCGTCAAGCCCGTGATGAGCAGCTCCGGCAAGGGCCAGAGCAAGATCGACGGCCCGGCCGACGTGCAAAAG
>JBCNOJ010000168.1:0-9423 GCA_039593925.1 Acidovorax sp. | reverse complement strand
TGGCCCGCGCCTTACGCAGGAACAGCCCCACCACCAGCACCACGAGCGCGATCGAAACCATGAGCGTAAGCTCGATTTCGTGCAGCGATGAGCGGATGGAATTGGTGCTGTCCGACGCCACGGCCACCTGGATGTCCTGCGGCAGTTGCGCCTGCAGTTCCGGCAGCAGCGCGCGCACGGCGTCCACCGTCTCGATGATGTTGGCCCCCGGCTGGCGCGTAACCAGCACGATGATGGCGGGCTCGCCATTGAACAGGCCCACCGTGCGCCGGTTTTCCACGCCATCCACCACACGCGCCACATCGCCCAGCCGCACGGCCGCGTTGTTGCGCCAGGCAATCACCAACGATTCGTACTCGGCGGCCTTGCGTGCGGGCGACGGCGTGTAAATCTGCAGCCGCCGGCCATCGGCCTCGATGGCGCCTTTGGGGCGGTTCGCGTTTGATGCCTGGATGGCGGCGCGCACGTCTTCCATGCTGATGCCATACCGGTTGAGCGCGAAAGGCAGCAACTCCACCCGCACGGCGGGCAGCGAGCCACCACCAATTTCCACCTCGCCCACGCCATCCACCTGCGACAGGCGCTGGCTCACGACGTTCGACACCGCGTCGTAGATTTCGCCCGGCGTGCGCGTCTTGGACGTCAGCGCCAGGATGATGACCGGCGAGGCAGCCGAGTTGCGTTTGCGATAGGTGGGGTTGCTGCGCAGCGTGGCGGGCAGGTCGGCACGCGACGCGTTGATGGCTGCCTGCACCTCGCGCGCGGCGGCGTCGATGTTGCGGTTCAGGTCGAACTGCAAGCTCACGCGCGCCGAGCCGTTCGAGCTGGTGGAGGTCATCTCATTGACCCCTGCAATCACCCCCAGGCGCCGCTCCAGCGGCGTGGCCACGCTGGTGGCCATGGTTTCGGGGCTGGCACCCGGCAAGCTGGCCGACACCGAGATGGCCGGGTAGTCCACCTGCGGCAGCGGCGACACCGGCAGCACGAAGAACGCCGCGATGCCCGCCAGCGCCACCCCGATGGTCAGCAGCACGGTGGCGACGGGGCGCTCGACAAAGGGGCGCGACAGGTTCATGGGTTCGACCCCGGCTGCAGCGGCGCAGCGGCAGTGCCCCGCCCCGTCCAGCGGCGGCCCATGCGGTCAAAGGCCAGGTAGATCACCGGCGTGGTGAACAGCGTGAGCATCTGGCTCAGGATCAGCCCACCGAAGATGGCCAACCCCAGCGGGCGGCGCAGCTCGGCGCCATCGCCCCAGCCCAGCATCAGCGGCAGTGCTGCGAACAGCGCCGCCAGCGTGGTCATCAGAATGGGCCGAAAGCGCAGCAGCGCGGCCTGGTGAATCGCCTGCTGCGGGCCCATGCCCTGGTTGCGCTCGGCGTCGATGGCGAAGTCGATCATCATGATCGCGTTCTTCTTGACGATGCCGATCAGCAGGATGATCCCGATGATGCCGATCACCCCGAGGTCATTGCCCGTGAGCATGAGCGCGAGCAGTGCGCCCACGCCCGCAGACGGCAGGGTCGACAGAATGGTCACCGGGTGGATGTAGCTCTCGTACAGCACCCCCAGCACGATGTAGACGCACACCATGGCGGCCAGGATGAGCCACAGCTGGCTGGACAGCGATTTTTCATACGCACCCGCTGCCCCCAGGAACTCCATCGACAGCGACGACGGCATGCCGATCTCCTTGGCCGCGGCGCGGATGGCGTCGACCGCGCTGCCTAGCGACACGCCGTCGGCCTTGTCGAACCCCAGCGTGGCGGCCGGGTACTGCGCCACGCGCGTGATCTGCAGCGGCGCGAGTTGCTCGCGGATGGTGGCCACTGCCGACAGCGGCGTGGGCGTGCCCGAGCCCGTGCGCAACTGCAGCGTGCCCAGAGACTCGGGCGAACTCAGCCCCTCCTGCTGCGCCTCCAGGATCACGCGGTACTGGTTGGTCTCGGTGAAGATGGTGGAGACGATGCGCTGGCCAAACGCGCTGTACAGCGTGTCGTCGACGCTGCTGGCGGTTACAGACAGGCGCGACGCGGTATTGCGGTCGATGTCCACAAAGGCCGACAGCCCCTGCGCCCCCGCATCGGTGGTGGCATTGCGCACGCGGGGCTCGGTCTGCAGGCGCTCCACCAGCTTGCGCGTCCATTCGTTGACCTGGGCCGAATCCACACCGCCGATGGAGACGCGGTATTCGGTCGGCCCGGTCTCGGCATCGATGGTCAGGTCCTGCGTGGGCTGCAGGTACAGCGTCACACCCGCCACCGAGCGCACCCGCTCGCGCAGCCGCTGGATGATGGCTTCCTGCGCGTCGCGCTGGGGCTTGAGGTTGATGAGCATGCGCCCTGCGTTGAGCATCGTGTTGTTGGCAGCGTCCACGCCGACAAACGAACTCAGCGACTGCACGTCCGGGTCCTGCAGGATGGCGCGCATGGCGGCCTGCTGCAGCTCGCTCATGCGGGCATACGACACGTCTTGCGATGCCTCGATGCGCGCCTGCAGCTGCCCCGTATCCTGCGTAGGGAACAGCCCCTTGGGGATGACCACATACAGCAAGGCCGTCAGCGCCAATGTGAGCACCGCCACCACCAGCGTGGCCCCCTGGTGGCGCAGCACCCACTGCAGCCAGCGGTCGTAGCCTTCAATCACCCGGTCAAACCCGCGGTTGATGCGGCCCGCCACGCCCTGGGGCCCGCCCTCCGGCTCGGGGCGCAGCCAGCGTGCAGCCATCATCGGCACCAGCGTGAGCGACACCACCCCGGAGATCAGGATCGTGATGGCCAGCGTGACGGCGAACTCGCGAAACAGGCGGCCCACCACGTCGCTCATGAACAGCAGCGGGATCAGCACCGCAATCAGCGACACCGTGAGCGAGATGATGGTGAAGCCGATCTGCGTGGCGCCCTTGAGCGCCGCCTGGAACGGCGGCTCGCCCTTTTCCAGGTAGCGGGCGATGTTCTCGATCATCACGATGGCGTCGTCCACCACAAAGCCGGTGGCAATGGTCAGCGCCATCAGGCTCAGGTTGTTCAGGCTGTAGCCCAGCAGGTACATCACCCCGCAGGTGCCGATCAGCGAGATCGGCACGGCCAGGCTGGCAATGACGGTGGCGCGCAGGCTGTGCAGGAAGAAGAAGATCACCAGCACCACCATCAACACGGCCAGTGCCAGCTCCATCTCCACATGGTGCACCGAGGCGCGAATGCCCGTGGTGCGGTCCGACAGCACCTGCACCTTGAGAGACGCTGGCAAACCGGCCTGCAGCTCGGGCAGCTGCTTCTTGATGCTGTCTACCGTGGCGATCACGTTGGCGCCGGGCTGGCGCTGCACGTTGAGGATGATCGCTGGCGTGGCTGTGGCTTCTGAGGATTCGTCCGACGCCTTGCGGTTGTCCGGCGTTGGCTCGGTGACTCCCGCCCACGCCCCCAGCCGGTTGTTTTCGGCACTTTCCACCACCCGCGCCACGTCCAGCATGCGCACCGGCGAGCCGTTGCGCCAGGCCACGATGAGGTTCTTGTAGTCATCCACCGTCACCAACTGGTCGTTGGCATTGATGGTGTAGGAGCGCTGGGGTCCGTCGAAGCTGCCCTTGGCGCTGTTGGCGTTGGCCGAGCTGATGGCCGTGCGCAGCGTGTCCAGCCCAATGCCATAGGAGGCCAGCGCCTTGGTGTCGGCCTGAATGCGCATGGCTGGCCGTTGTCCACCCGCCAGCGTGACGAGCCCCACGCCGCCGACCTGGCTGATCTTCTGCGCGAGCCGGGTGTTCACGAGGTTCTGCACCTCGGTCAGCGGCAGCGTGTCCGAGCTGATGGCCAATGTGAGCACGGGTGCATCAGCCGGGTTGACCTTGGCATACACCGGCGGTGCTGGCAGGTCGGCAGGCAGCAGCGAATTGCCTGCGTTGATGGCCGCCTGCACCTCCTGCTCCGCCACGTCCAGCGCCATCCCCAGACTGAACTGCAGCGTGACGATGGATACCCCGGCCGCGCTGGTGGACGCCATGCGTTCCAGCCCCGACATCTGACCGAACTGGCGCTCCAGCGGCGCACTCACGGTGCGGCTCATCACCTCGGGGCTGGCGCCGGGGTACAGCGTCTGCACCTGGATGGTGGGGTAGTCCACCTCCGGCAGAGCAGACAAGGGCAGGAAGCGGAAACCCACCAGCCCCGCCAGCACGATGGCGACCATCAGCAAGGCGGTGGCCACCGGCCTTTCGATAAACGGACGCGAGGGACTCATATGCGCGCGCGCCGATCAAGGGTTCTGGGGTGGCCGCTGGCGGCGCTGGCCGCCTTCTGCCGATGCCCCGCCTCGCGGTCCGGACGCTGCAGCACGCGGGCCGCTGGCTCCACCGCGCGGCCCCCGCGCACCCGCCTCGCCAGGCAACTGCACGGCCATGCCGTCCTGCAGGCGGTCGCCACCTTCGGTCACCACCCGCTCACCCTCCTGCAGGCCCTCGGTGATGGCCATCAGCGACACCGTGGCCTGGCCGCGCTTGACCTTGCGCAGCGATACGGTTCGGTCCTGGTTGATCACATAAACGTAGTCGCCGTTTGCTCCGGTGCGCACCGCGGTCACAGGCACCACCACGGCAGGCACGTTGCGCAACAGCAGCTGCACATTGACAAACTGGTTGGGAAACAACGCCCCCTGCGTGTTCTCAAAGCGCGCCTTGGCTTTGACGGTGCCGGTGGCGGTGTCCACCTGGTTGTCCAGCGTGGAAAAGCGGCCTTTGTCCAGCTCGGCCTTGCGCGTGCGGTCCAGCGCGGTCACGGCCAACGCGTCAGCGTCGGCCTGCGCAGAGCGGATGTCGGACACCCGGTCTTGCGGCACGGCAAACTGCACGTCGATGGGTGCAACCTGGGTGATGGTGGCAATGCCAGAGGCGTCGCCAGAGGTGACGTAGTTGCCCGGGTCCACCGTGCGCAGGCCAATGCGGCCGCTGGCGGGCGCGGTGATGCGGGTGTAGCCCAGGTTCAGCCGCGCCGTGCCCTCTTGGGCCTTGTCTGTCATCACCGTGCCTTCAAGCTGCTTGACCAGCGCGGCCTGGGTGTCCACATCCTGCCGGGCGATGGAGTCCTGCGACAGCAGGGTGCGGTAGCGCTCCAGCGTAAGGCGCGCGTTCTCCAACTGCGCCTCGTCACGCTGGCGGGTGCCCTGCGCCTGCATCAGCGCCTGCTCAAAAGGCCGGGGGTCGATCTGGGCCAGCAGCTGGCCCTTTTTGACCATCTGGCCTTCGGTGAACAGCACCTCGGTCAGCATGCCGGACACCTGGGGCCGCAGCGTGACGGTGGTCGCCGGAATCACGGTGCCCAGCGCTTCAATGACCACCGGCAGCTCCGCCTTGCGGGCCACGGCTTCGCCCACCGTCACCATGGGCCTGCCGCCACCGCCAAAGCCCCGGCCGGGGCCTTCCCCGCCCTCGCCATTGGCCCGCTTAATGAGGTACCACGCAGCCCCACCCACCAGCGCAACCAGAACCAGGGCCACCACGGTGCCCAGCCAGCGCGAGCGGCGCGGCGGGCGGTGGGGGGGCGCGGGGGGAATGGCCGGTGGCGGGGGCGCGTTGACTTCTTGCGGGTTCATGGCGGTCCTGGTTCGTGTTTTTGGGGGCATGTCGGCGTGGTCAAGATAGCCATCGCACGGCACAAGCCAGCCGGTCACGGATGGTAGAGGCTGATTTCGGGGTCTGCCTTGAACGCCATGCGAAGAAAAGTAAACCTGAGGGTCAACGCACAGCGAGACGCCCCGCAAACCCTTGTCCCGCCGCGCCGGGCACGCCCCATCCGACTGCAGATTGCGGCTCCGTCCTGCATTTCGCGCCACGGGGGCGGCACTTCGTCGCAATGCGGTAGCACGCGTGGCCCACGCCCGGCACAGTCCACTCCACACACATGCCAAGGAACCGCTATGCAGATCACTCCCGCCATCGCCATCCATCTCGCCGCAGCCTTGGCTGCCACCGCGCTGGGCCCGATCGCGCTGTGGGCACGCAAGGGTTCAACCCAGCGCCCCCGGCTGCATCGGGCGGCGGGGTATGCGTGGGTGACGCTCATGGTGGCGACAGCGGTGTCGGCCCTCTTCATCACCGGCGGCGGGGGCCCGCGCTGGGGTGGATTCGGGGTCATTCACCTGCTGATCCCGGTGACGCTGTGCATGCTCGTGGTGTCCTTCATTTACCTGGCCCGCCGCAACGTGGCGGGCCACCGCAAGACCATGCAGGGCATCTACTTCGGCGCGTGTGTGGTGGCGGGCGCCTTCACGCTGCTGCCGGGGCGGCTGCTGGGCCGCTGGGTGTGGTCGGCGGTGGGCGTGGCCTGACCAGACGTCAACAAAGCTGCCATGCCCGCGCATACCGCCATCCCACACACCTTCTGACTGCAGCACCTGCTCATCACCCTTCTTCCACGCCATATCCCAACCCTTTTCCTTCCACCTTCGCGGAGCGACACACCATGCTGATCCAACTTCTCATCCAACACCCCAGCGCGCTGGGGCAGATCATCCGGCAGACGCCCTACTGGGTCTGGGGCCTGCTGGCCGCCCTGGTGTGGCTGGGCTACAGCCAGCTGTACAGCCGCCAGGTCGGCTTGGCGCGCGCCATGGCCATGCCGCTGGCCATGACAGGCTTTTCGGTCTACGGTCTGGCCTCGGCATTTGCCGGCGCAGGCCAGGGCCTGCTGCCGGTGGGCGCCTGGCTGGCCTCGGCGCTGGCCATGGCGGGCGTGGCGCTGTGGCTGCAGCCCACTGCGGCACACGGCACGCTGTACGAGCCTGCCTCGCGCAGCTTTCATGTGCCGGGCAGTGCCATGCCCCTGGCTCTGATCCTGGGCATCTTCCTCACCAAGTATTTCGTGGGTGTGGAGCTGGCCATGCAGCCTGCGCTGGCCCGCGACGGCAGCTTCGCCTTGCAGATCGCGGCGCTCTACGGCGTGTTCAACGGCCTGTTCGCAGCCCGCTCGCTGCGGTGGTGGAAGCTGGTGCCGCGCCGCTCGCTGCAAACCGCCTGAATCTTTTCCACAAGGCTTTCTTCCAGCGTTCGCGCCAAGCGGCAGGCCCGCGCCCCCTGCACCAGGGCCCACCGCTTGCCGCAGCCGTGTTTTTCTCAGCGCCCAAGGAGTTCTCATGCACACCCCTCATTTCACCGATGCCCAGGAACGTCTTGTTCGCCGCCGCGCCGCCGCCAAGATGGGCTGGCTCATCCACGCGCTGGTGTATGTCTGCGTCAACGCGGGGCTTGCGCTGATAGCCTGGCAGACCGGCCGCGCCTGGCACCTGTACCCGCTGGCAGGCTGGGGGCTGGGGCTTGCGATCCACGGCCTGGCCGTGTGGCTGGGATCGGGCGCCAACCTGCACCAGCGCCTGCTGGAAGCAGAGCGCCAAAAGCTCATGCGCCAGCCGCGTTCCTGATCTCGGCCTCCATGCCGTTCGTCGATGAGGTGCTCCGATGGAGTCCTTCGACGGAATTTCTGATTGAAATGGGGCCCTGGCGCTTGCTGGCATTGCCCTGACAGCTATTATTTTCATAGTCATCATGAAACTTTGGCCTACCCCTCTCTCGCGCTGGCTGGCCCTCTCGGCGCTCTGCCTGGTCACCGTGGCAGCCCATGCCGGCACCGGCCTGATGGTGCTGGAGGGCAAGCTCCCTGTCACGGTGGCCTACCCCAGCAGCGCGCCCAACACAGCCCAGATACGCGGCCCCTACACGCTGCACGCCGCCCCCAACGCGCCAGCTGCGGGCGGCAACGGGCGGCTGGTGGTGCTCTCGCACGGTTCGGGTGGCGGTGTCGTGACCGAGTTCGACCTGGCCCAGGCGCTGGTGCGTGCCGGCTTCACCGTGGCCATGCCGGAACACGCGGGCGACAACTGGCAGGACATGGGTGACGTGGGCCCCGTGTCTTGGGCGCGCCGACCCGAGGAGCTGTCGCAAGCGATCGACGCCGTGGGCCGACTCGCCACGCCCGGCGGCCGTCTGGAGCCGCTGCAGCTGGATCTGGGCCGCGTCGGCGTCTATGGCATGTCGGCAGGCGGCATCGCGGCGCTCACACTCGCGGGCGCACGCTGGTCCCCTGCCGAGCAGGCCCGCCACTGCAGTGAGAACCTGGCGGACGACTTTCCGGCCTGTGTGGGCCTCGCCACCGAACTGACGGGCGGCGCGCTGGACTCCACCAAGCTCGCGGTGGCCCGCGCGGTCATCCAGCACAAGTGGTCCGACGACACGGCCTGGCGCACCGCCCACGATCCGCGCGTGGCCGCCGTGGTGGCGTCCGTGCCCATGGCGTCGCCCGTCGACATGGCGTCGCTCGCGCGGCCCGTGGTGCCTCTGGGGCTGGTGCGCGCGGGGCGCGATGCCTGGTTGTCGCCACGCTTTCACATCGACGTGGTGCGCGCCGCTTGCGGCCCGCGCTGCACGCTGCTGGCAGACATGCCGGAGGCCGGCCACGGCTCCATCCTGTCGCCCGCGCCGGTAGGCCTGCCACCTCGCGCGGCGCGCCTGCTGGGCGATCCGCCCGGCTTTGACCGCGTGCGCGAGCTGCCCAAGGTTTACGATGCCATCGTGAACTTCTTCCAAACCCGGCTGGGCGCGACGCAGCCATGAGAATCGACTGGCTCGGCACCGCACGGCACTTCCTGCAGGTGGTGGCGTTCTGCTGCGTGGTGGCCGTGCTCACCACCACCATCTGGCCCCGGCACAGCTATTGGGTGCAGTGGGTGCACGCACTGGCGATCGGGCTGGTCATCTGGTGCGTGATCGAGTTCGGGCGCCTGCTGGTGCCAGACCGATACTGCCACCCCAGTACCTCTGGAGGCCATGGCTGGCCCAAGGGCTGGCGCGGCATCGCGCTGACTGTCATCGGCATTGGCGCTGGGTTCTTCGTGGGCGACCCGCTGGGCGCCTGGCTCATGGGCACCGGCGGCTATCGCTCCGCGCGCGACGACCAGATCGGCCTGGTGATCACCATCGCCGCGGGCAGCGTGGCCAGTTTCTACTTCCACATGCGAGGCCGTGCGGCGGCGCTGGAGGCCAGCCGCGCCGCCGCCGAGCGCGACACCACCGAGGCGCGGCTCATGCTGCTGCAAAGCCAGCTCGAACCGCACATGCTGTTCAACACTCTGGCCACGCTGCGCGCGCTGATCGCCGTGGACCCACCACGCGCCGAGGCCATGCTGGACCGCATGGTGGACTTCCTGCGTGCCACGCTCTCCGCCTCGCGCGCGCCCCTGCAACCCCTCAGCGCCGAGTTCGCGCGCCTGGCTGACTACCTGGAGCTCATGGCCATCCGCATGGGCCCGCGCCTGGCATACGGGCTGGAGTTGCCGCCCGACATGGCCGGCCTACCCGTCCCCTCGCTATCTGACGTTATTCCTTAGGTGCTGTGGTGTTACGCACCGCCTTCCGTGGTCGTCGCCTGCGTCAGCATCAGGCTG
>JBCNOJ010000167.1:0-9433 GCA_039593925.1 Acidovorax sp. | reverse complement strand
CCACGGCCGCAATCGCCTCGTCCTGGCCCACCACGCGCTGGTGCAGCTTGTCTTCCATCTGCAGCAGCTTGTCCTTCTCGCCCTGCATCATCTTGCTCACGGGAATGCCCGTGGCGCGGCTCACCACCTCGGCAATCTCCTCAGCGCCCACCTGCGTGCGCAGCAGTCGGTTGGGGGTGGCGGTGCCGTCCTTGCCCTCCTCCTTGGCCTGCGCTTCTTTCAGCTGGCGCTCCAGGTCAGGCAGCTTGCCGTACTGCAACTCGGCCACTTTGTTGAAATCGCCCTTGCGCTTGAGCTCTTCGATTTGCAGCTTCACCTTTTCAACCTGCTCGCGCACTTGCTGGCTGCCCTGGGCCTGGGCCTTCTCGGCGGTCCAAATGTCTTCGAGGTCTGCAATCTCTTTTTGCAGGCGGACGATCTCTTCCTCCAGCAGCGTGAGCCGCTTTTGCGAGGCCTCATCCTTCTCCTTTTTCACCGCTTCACGCTCGATCTGCAGCTGGATCAGGCGGCGGTCGAGCTTGTCGATGGCCTCGGGCTTGGAATCAATCTCGATCTTGATCTTGGCCGCGGCCTCATCAATGAGGTCGATGGCCTTATCGGGCAGGAAGCGGTCGGTGATGTAGCGGTTGGACAGTTCGGCCGCAGCCACAATGGCCGGGTCGGTGATGTCCACGCCGTGGTGCAGCTCATAGCGCTCTTGCAGCCCGCGCAGGATCGCAATGGTCGCCTCCACGCTGGGCTCACCCACAAGAATCTTCTGGAACCGCCGCTCCAGCGCCGCGTCCTTTTCGATGTACTTGCGGTACTCGTCTAGCGTGGTCGCCCCCACGCAGTGCAGTTCACCGCGCGCGAGCGCAGGCTTGAGCATGTTGCCCGCATCCATGGCGCCCTCGGCCTTGCCGGCGCCCACCATGGTGTGCAGCTCGTCGATGAAGACGATGGTTTGGCCTTCGTCTTTGGCCAGCTCGTTGAGCACGGCCTTCAGGCGCTCTTCAAACTCGCCGCGGTACTTGGCGCCTGCGAGCAATGCGGCCATGTCCAGGCTCAGTACGCGCTTGTTCTTGAGCGACTCTGGCACCTCGCCCGCAACGATGCGCTGGGCCAGACCCTCGACGATGGCGGTCTTGCCCACGCCGGGCTCGCCGATCAGCACCGGGTTGTTCTTGCTGCGCCGCTGCAACACCTGGATCGCGCGGCGAATCTCGTCGTCACGGCCGATCACCGGGTCCAGCTTGCCGGCACGCGCGCGCTCGGTCAGGTCCAGGCAGTATTTGGCCAGTGCACCGCGTTGCCCTTCGGCCTCAGCGTTGTCCACCTTTTGGCCGCCACGCACGGCGTTGATGGCAGCCTCCAGGCTCTTGCGCGTGAGGCCGTTGTCTTTGGCAATCTGGGCGGCATCGCCCTTGCTGTCAGTGAGCGCCAGCAAGAAAAGTTCGCTGGCGATGAACTGGTCGCCGCGCTTGATCGCTTCTTTCTCGGTAGCCTGCAGCACGCGGCCCAGCTCAGGGCCGCCCTGCACTTGGTCGTGCCCCTGCACCTGAGGCAGGCGTTTGATGGCGCCTTCGGCCGCGGTGGTCAGGCCGGGCACATTGGCGCCCGCGCGCTGCAGCAGCGCTTTGGGGCCGTCATCCTGCTGGAGCATGGCCAGCAGCACGTGCACGGGTTCGATGTAGGCGTTGTCATGGCCCAAGGCAATGCTTTGCGCATCGCTCAGGGCTTCTTGGAACTTGGTGGTGAATTTGTCGAGACGCATGGGTCAATGTCCTCCGATTGCGTCTCATGTGAGGCGGGGGATGTGGTTTTCAAGCTGATGCATATCAACTTATCCACAGGCGCGCGGCAAGCCCTTGCCCCTGAATACTATCAATTCGATAGCTTCTAGCGCTTACCAGAAAAGCGCTACAGCCTGTTTTTTCTTATAACGCTCTTTCGCTACTCGCCCTGCGGCGCCGGTGCTGCCACGCCGCACCGGCTGCCAGCAGCAGCGAAAGCCCGGCAAGCCCCGCTCCCGACAGCGTGGGAATGCCTACGGCCCCGCCCGGTGCTGCCAGCGGCACGGCGATCACCGGGTCATTGATGATGCCGTCCAGCGTGCCAAAGCTGTCGTCGCCCAGCCCGCCGTCCGTCACGTCGTACGTGGCGGTATTCCCATTGATCTGCAAGTTGGCAGGGTCGTAGTAGCGGCTGGCTGTGGGGTTGGCGGGCGTGGGGCCGAACTTCTTGACCGTGAGACCAGCCAGGCCGGGGAAAGTCACGGCCACGCGCACCGTCTCGCCCGGCTGGCAGTTGATGAGGCGCAGGCGGAAGGCCCCGTGGGGCAGCGTGCCGGCGCCTGGGTATGGCGCAGGTGCCGCCACCGGGCCGGTGGCAGTCAGGTCAAGCCGACAGCCCGCGCTGCCATCGACGACGCCCACGGTCACGGGGCCGGAGCCGGTGCTGGTGTTCGCCGGAACGGTTTCAAAGCGGCCTTGCACATTGCACGCGCCCATCACGGCGGCCGTGGTGAATGTGCTTCCAGCCAAGCTGCCGCCGCAGCCTGTAACGCCTGCAATGCGGTAACCGGCGTCAGGAGTGAGATTGAAGGCCCGCGTCTGCCCTTGCGCAACGCTGACCGCACCGGCCGGGCTGATACTGCCGCCCGATTGGGCTGCGGCCGTCACCGTGTGCAGGATCGGGGCGAAAGAGGCCGTAACGGTGCAGTTCTGCGTGACTGCGGCGGTGGTGTAAAGGCTCTGCACCAGCGCGCCGCCACAGCCGGTCACCGATGCGATCTGGTAGTTCGCCTGCGGGGTGACGGTAAAGCTGGCGGTGGCGCCGTCTGCAACGGGCTGGGCGCCGCTGGGACTGATGCTGCCGCCCCCACCCGCGGTGGCTGTTACGGTGTGGGCCACGGCAAAGCCGGCGCTCACGGTGCAGTCCTGCGTAACGGGGCCGGTGGTGTAGGTGGTGCCTGCCAGCATTCCGCCGCAGCCCGTGGCAGTGGTGGCAATCCACCCGGTGTTGGACTGCACTTGCAGGCCGACACTATCCCCTTGCCGCACGAGTTGCGAAGTCCATGGCAGGAAGTAGCCCTGGCTGCTGATCGTGGGCGTGACTGTGTACTGCGGCACGTACTGGTCCACCGCCGTGCCCGGGCCCATTGCGAGAACCCTTCCAGATGGCAGCAACACAGACAACAGCGAAGCCCGCGGCACCCGCAGGGACGACGCCTCGGTCCACGTCCCAATCGCTGGGTCGTACAGCATGGCGCTGGCGTGAGCAAAGCCGTTGACCGTCACGGCATAGGGAGATTTGTCACCACCAGCAATCAGAACCCGGCCATCGGAAAGCAATTGCGCTGTGTGCTTGGCGCGTGGGGTGTACATGTCGGCCAACCGCTTCCAGCCGGACACGGGGTTGTAGAGATACACCGACGGCAAGGCGTGGCCATTGAACCCACCGCTCCCGTATCCGCCAACGGCCAGCACCTCTCCGGACGGCAGCAGGGTCAGGGTTGGGCCGCCAACGGCCTGGCCCAGGCTTCCGGCGTCCGTCCAGGTGTCGGCAGCCGGGTCATAGATTTCGCTGTTCGATTCGCCACCCGTCCCCTCGCTGCCAACCACCAGCACCTTGCCAGAACCCAACAGCACGGCGGCGTGCCCCATGCGCTGCCGCAGCGGGTTGGCCGCCGCCGACCAGATCTGCGTGACGGGATCGAACAGCTCCGCACTGCCGGCCGTGTTGCCAGAGCCTTCCCCGCCGACCACCAGCACCCTGCCGTCTGAGAGGGTCGTGGCGGAGTGTCGGCTTCTGGGTTCGGCCATGTTGGGCACGTTGCTCCACGCGTCGGCGACCGGGTCGTACACCTCCGCGGTCCGTGAGTACGAGGTGTTTACGGACCAGCCCCCCGTCGCCAGCACCTTCCCCGAAAGCAGCTTGGCCGCCTCGAAACGGAAGCGGTGGTTGTTCATGGGCGCTGCCGGAGCCCATTGGTCAATGGCGGGGTCGTACAGGTCCGCACTGCGCAGGTAGGTGCTGCCATATCCACCAAACACCAGCACCTTGCCGGTGTCCAGCAGGAAGGCGCGGTGCTCCCTGCGCGGCGACGGCATGTCCTGCGCGTCGTCCCACAATCCGGCTCCGGCGGTGTTGTGGTAGCGCTCTGCGTTGGACACCGCCCCGTTGGCGCCCGCACCGCCCAATGCCAGAATTTCGCCATCGGCAAGCACCACGGCCGTGTGCAACATGCGCGCGGTGCCCAGCGGCTCATCGGCGCGCCAAGTGTGCGATTGCGGATCAAACCGCTCGGTGGTGGCGGTAAAGCCTGCGCGCGGCACGTCCTCGCCGCCAAACACGATCACCTCGCCGTTGGGCAACAGTCCGGCCTCGTGGGCGGAGCGAGCCTGGGCCATCGGCCCCACGCTGGACCAGGAGCCGGAGGCCGGGTCGTAGAGTTCAGCCGATGCGAGCTGCGCGCTTGCGCTGCGCCCGCCCGCCACCAGCACCAGCCCCGAGGGCAGCAGCGTGGCGGTGTGCTCTGTGCGGGCCTGGGCCATCGACCCGGTGGCCGACCAGGTATTGGTGGCGGGGTCATACAGCTCGGCACTCGACTCCACACCGGCGCCCGAGTACCCGCCCACCACCAGCACCTTGCCCGACAGCAGCAGGGTGGCAGTGTGTTCCTGCCGCCGCACCTGCATGGCCCCGGTCGCGCTCCATGTGCCCGGGGAACCAGGCACGAACACTTCGGCTGAATCCGTCGTCAGATTGCCGCCCGCCACCAGCACACGGCCCGACAAGAGGGGCGTGGCCGTGTGCCGAAATCGCTCCACGCTCAGCGGCGAGGTCGCCACGCTGGTGCCTGTGGCCGGGTCGTACAGTTCCGCGGATGCCAGCGCCCACCCGGCATAGCCGCCCGCCACCAGCACCCGCCCCGATGCCAGGGGGGTCACCGTGTGCAGTTCCCTAGGCTCGAGCAGGTCAGGCAAGGCGGTCCAGCTGTTGTCGCGCGACTGGTACCGCATGACGGTCGCTGTGACACCGGCGTTACCGGAGCCGCCGGTGAGCAGGACATCGCCAGAAGCCAGCAGGGCCGCCGCGTGCTGGTAGCGGGGGATGCCAGGGTTCGCGGCATCGCGCCAACTCCCGGACTGCGCCACCGCGACCAGCGTCGTGCTGAGACACGCCACAGCCAACATCCATTTCAGGTACTGGCGCGCCAAAAACATCCACCGGGCCCCGGCGTCAATCCGGCATCCAAACCCGGCAAGAACAGAGCGTCCAACAAGTCGGGGCGAAGGCAGCAACAGTGTCTGACGATCAGGGCGCATAAGGACCAATGGTGGTTGGCAAAGCGCGCAGTATCCCGAGCACCACCGTACGGTGCCAAGTCCAAACATTGCATGGATCCCAGCCAGCGCCCGGGCCGGCACGGGTAAGACAGGACTCAGGCGTTGCGCGCCGTGATGCCCCAGCGTGCCAGCGCCGCATCGTCGCTCACGCGGGCATCCACCCAGCGCTCGCCTTGGGTGGTCTGCTCTTTCTTCCAAAACGGCGCCTGGGTCTTGAGGTAGTCCATCAAAAACTCGCAGGCCTGGAAGCTTTGCCCACGGTGCGCGCTGGTCACCGCCACCAGCACGATCTGGTCGAGTGGCTGCAGCAGACCCACGCGGTGGATCACCCGCGCGCCGAAGATGTCGAAGCGGGCGAACGCCTCGTCCACCATGGCTTCGATGGACTTTTCGGTCATGCCGGGGTAGTGCTCCAGCTCCATGGAAGACACCGTATCGCCCTCGTTCCGGTCGCGCACGGTGCCGACAAAGCTGCACACAGCGCCCACGCCCTTGTTCTCGCGACGCAGGGCGGCGACTTCGGCGCTCAGGTCAAAGTCTTTGGTCTGAATGGAAACGCGGGGCAAGGTCATGGTTGTGACGAAAGAAGGCGGAGTGCAATCGGTCAAGGGGCGCGGTGCAGGCGCGGCGCCGCGAGCAGTGCGCGTTCTTCTTCCACGACCTTGTTCAGCTGCACCATGGCGGGCGTGGAAGGCAAGTCGGCCAGCAGGGTTTGGAGGCGCGTGATGTCGCCTACGGTGGGGGCCACCTTGATCTGCGCCACGGCCGCTGGGATGTTGCCGCCCCGCACCAGGGCCAGCACTTTGGCGGGCCATTCACTTTTGTTGCGTGCCATAAATAAACAGGTGAAAAGCTTTGTCTGTACGATTCGCCCGCACTGTACCCGCACTGCCCGCACGGCAGCCGTTTATTTCACCTTACTGCCATGGCCACCCAGACGATCGAGACGGACCTGTACAAGCTCTACCCCTCGCCCCGCAACGCCACCAAGGACGTGTTCACGCACCAGGTGTTCGTGCCCTACCCCTACGCCATCATCGACGTTGCGGCGATGGACCTGGCGGGCAAGACCACGCTGTTCGCGGCCTGCCGGCTGGCCGACATGAAGATGGGGCAGGTCGTGACGTTTGAATTGGCGGCGGACCAGGCGCGCTTTGAGCGCCTGTTCACGCCCGACTGATCCGTTGCTGCGCGCCCATCAGCCCATGGATTTCGAGGAGTCCTTCCACCCGCTGGAGTCGCAAGCACCCGACGCCTACACCGAGGCCGTGGAGGCCTACTGCCATGGAATTTTGCGGCTGCACTGGAACGAGCGGCTCATCAACAAGATCTTTGGCCGCGCGCTCCAGTCGCACGCCGCGGGGCGGCTGGTGGTGCAGCATTTCCAGTGGCAGCGCGAAGGCGCGCCGCGCCCCACGCTGGCCCTGCTGCAGCGGCAGGCGGGCAGTGGCGGGCGCACGCTGGCCACGTTCTTTGCGGTGCTACGGCTGGCCGGCATGGTCAGCGCCGAGCCCGACGCGGCGGACCGCCGCGTGCGCTACCTGGTGCCTGGCCCGCGGCTGCTGGACGGGCTGCGCACGTGGGTGGTGCACCACCTGCGGTGCGCCGAGGCCCTGGGCGTGCTCGCCCACGGCCACGCGGCGCGGCTGGGCGCGGATGCCGACTATTTCGAAGCTTTTCTGTGCCGGGCCGACACCATCCTGGACCGTCTGGCCGCGCACCGTGGCCGCTTTGGCGGTTGGGACTGGTTCGACCAGCGCGAGGGGGGCGGCCGCGTGGCCATGCTGCTGTTGCGCGAGCACTGCCGCACCACCGCAGCCGGCGTGGGCGGCGGCCCGGCGCCCCTGTTTCCGCTGCGCGCGCAGGAGCTGGCCGAGCGGCTGGGGTTTTCGCATTCGCACGTGCGCAATCTGGTCAACGACGCCACGGCCGAAGGCCTGCTCACGCAGGACGCGCGCCGCCGCATGGTGGCACTGACGCCCCGCTTCGAGGCTGATTTGCGCGATTGGCTGCATCACTTGCTGCGCTGGTTCGCCGAAACCGCCGAGGCCTCAGACCGCGGCCCGCTTACCGAGGCGCTTCGCTGACACCGATCGAAAACCTATGTACGACGACAATCAGATCCATGTGCCACCTTCTTTCATGGCGGTGTATTGCGATGCCCGCGGCCGGCTCACCGTCAGCGCGAGCGAGGTGCGCACCCGCTACGAACTGTGCGAAGACCTCGCTGGACACCTGGTGGAGCATGCGCAGACGCTGTACCACGTGCAGGCGCCGTCTGAGGCAGAGATCCTGCGGCGCATTCATGCAGGCCTGTGCACGGCAGAGTCGGGCGTGTCGGTGCCCGAAGCCACCTGGATCACGACGCGCCTGGCCGAGCTACTGAACTGGCCTTGCCCGGAGCTGTTGTCTGCTGCTCCACCCTCCAGTGCCAGCACCTGAACAGCGCACCCACCACCTTCGCTATACTCGCGCCCCATGGCTGCCCACACACTCCTCGCCTGCGTCACTGCTTCGGCAGCGGCAATGGCATGTGTGGCCGCCAAAGCCAAAAAACCCCAGCTCATCTGACCGGAGCTGTGTGGTTCCGTCCCGGATGAGCGACGGAACCCTTGGCACAAAATCCCTTTTTTGATTCTTGGCATTTCGCGCGCGCACTCTGGACGGTTCTTCCTATCGGTCGAACCCCATGGAGTGTTTCGCATGTTTTCTTCCCTCTCGCAGCCTGCCAGCCCGGTCATTGACACGGTTTTCAACGGGCTCTGGATTCCCCTCGTCACCCCGTTCAACAACGGCGCTGTGGACCACCCCGCCCTTGCTGCCCTGACCAGCACGCTGGCAAGGGACGGTGTGGCCGGCTTTGTAGCCTGCGGCTCCACCGGTGAAGCCGCCGCGCTCGACAAGACCGAGCAACTGGCCGTGCTCGAAACCGTCTTGAGCGCTGCACAGGGCCTTCCGGTGGTGATGGGCCTCTCGGGCTACCACCTGGAACAGACGGCGGGCTGGGTGCAGACCCTGGCGGCCTACCCTCTGGCCGGGCTGCTGGTGCCAGCACCGCACTACATTCGCCCTGCGCAGGAAGGCTTGCTGCACTGGTTTCGCACGCTGACCGACGTCAGCGCCAGTCCTCTGGTGATCTACGACATTCCTTACCGAACCGGCGCCACTCTGACCACCGACACCTTGCTGGCATTGGCCGCCCACCCGCGCATCCGCGCCATCAAGGACTGCGGTGGCAGCCCTGGCAAGACACAGGCGCTGATCGCCGACGGCCGTCTGGCTGTGCTGGCGGGCGAAGACGCGCAGATGTTCACCACGCTGGCTTTGGGCGGCGCGGGCGCCATTGCCGCCAGCGCGCACTGGCAGGCACGGCGGTTTGTGGAATTGGTGGGGCTGCTGCGAGCGGGCGATCTGGCCGAGGCCCGCCGCCTGTGGCAGAGCTTGTCGCCCTGGGTGGAGGCCTGCTTTGCAGAGCCCAACCCCGCCCCCCTCAAGGCCGTGCTGGCACAGGCCGGATGGATGCGCAACGAACTGCGGGCACCGATGATGCCGGCCTCGCCGGCATTGGCACCGCGTTTGCAGGCCTTTGCAGCCGATAGCCTGGACCGCCGGGGGGCCTGAATGTCCCGCAGGATTCACCAGACTTCACGCGGAGCAGAAAGCAACGTGTGCAGATTGCTCCGCTGAGAACGGTTCCACGCGCGCAGACGCGGAACGCCGAGCGCGCCCTTCGGGCTATCCGCCCGTGACGGGTGGAAAAAAGGCGACCTCGGCGCCGTCAACCAGGGTGGCAGCCTCGTCGCTCAACGCTTGGTTGAGCGCCATGCGCACCGCCTTGCCGCGTGCAAGGCTGCTGGCGTGGGCCCCGCCGCGCGCGATGAGCTCGTCGCGCAGCGCTCCCAGCGTGGTGGCCGCGGTATCGAGCGTTTCCTGCCCGGTCCCGATCGCCTCGCGGATCGAGGCGAAATAGCGCACGGAAACCTTCATGGCGCTGCCCTCATGACAAGAGTTCCGAAAACGGGAGGAACCGAACCGTGTCGCCCGGGGCAATGGTCTGGCCAGCCGGGTTGTCCACTACCCCGTCGCCCCAGGCGGCCGAAGTG
>JBCNOJ010000166.1:0-9450 GCA_039593925.1 Acidovorax sp. | reverse complement strand
CTAAAAGAGTAGCACCAAGGCTTACTTGAAGTCGCGGATCTTGTCGAGTGCCGCCTTGCCGAATTGCTTTTCGAACTCGGCGTTCACCGGCGTGAGCGCGGCCACAAACTTGGCTTTGTCGACGTTGTCGATCACGGTCATGCCCTTGGCGCGCAGGTCGGCCACGCCCTTGGCGTCGTCCTCGTCCACACGGGCGCGGTTGGCTTTGGTGCCTTCCTTGGCAGCGTCGAGGAAGGCTTGCTTGTCGGCGGCGCTGAGCTTGTCGAAGGCGGCCTTGTTCATCACGAAGATGCAGGGCGAGTACACGTGGCCGGTGAGCGTCAGGTGCTTTTGCACTTGGTCGAACTTGGCCGAGATGATCACGGGCAGCGGGTTCTCCTGGCCGTCCACCGTGCCTTGCTGCAGGGCGGTGAACACTTCAGGGAAGGCCATGGGCGTGGTGATGATGCCAAAGCCCTTGTACGCAGCGATGTGCACTGGGTTCTCCATCGTGCGCATCTTCAGGCCCTTGAGGTCACCCGGTTCCTTCACATCGCGCTTGCTGTTGGTCATGTGGCGGAAGCCGTTCTCGGCCCAGGCCAGCGCCTTGAAGCCCTTGGCGTCGAACTTGGTCAGCATCTCCTGGCCGATGGGGCCATCAAGCACGGCACGCGCATGGGCCTTGTCGCGGAACAGGAAAGGCACGTCCAGGATCTTGGTTTCGGGCACGAAGTTGGGCACGGGGCCGGTGGAACTGAACGCCAGTTCCTGCGTCCCCAGTTGCACGGCCTCGATGGACTCGCGCTCGCCGCCCAGGGCGCCGTTGTAGAAGGTCTGCACCTTGTAGCGGCCGCCCGTGCGCTTTTCGACTTCCTTGGCAAACGTGTCGATGGCCACGCCCTGGTGGGAGTTCTGGGCCGTCGAGATGCTGATGCGCATGGTGGTCTGCGCGGCAGCGGTGGCCACGAAGCCGAGCGCAAGGCTCAGGCCGACGACGAGTTTGGTCAGTTGCATGGTGTCTCCTGTTGATTTTGGGCTGGAGCCTTGTGCGGATGCACCGTTGCCGAGTGGGTGCGCTGGCGCCCAGCCTCAAGCAAATTATGGCGGTGCAGCATCGCCGCAGGTATCGGGGTTTGTGCTGGTAAGCGTGCTTATTAACCCCGCGTGGCCGCCCAAACCACCGAATTGGCAGCACCGGTGACACTAAGAAGCTGCGCCAGTGGGCGTCTTGCGCACCTCGCATAGCAGACCGGTGCCACATGCCAAGGGCCCCGTGCTGGCGGTAACCAGCCGGGGCCTTGTCAATTTGTGCGTTCCGGTAAGAGCGCCTTGATGGAAGAAGTATGCGCCGCAGGCCGCAGATGAATTTGCTGAATTTGCGAGCATTAAGCTAGTTTGTGGAAAAATTTTCTGCAAACGGTAGATCTGCTGAATAATCCGGCCGATGGATCGACTCGATAGAAAAATTCTCGCTGTGCTGCAAGGCAACGCACGCGCCAGTCTGCAAGAGATCGGCCAAGCTGTGGGCCTGAGCCCGTCGCCGTGCTGGGGCCGCATCAAGAAGATGGAAGAGGCGGGCGTCATTCAGGGCTACACCGTGCGCATCAACCCGCAGTCGCTGGACCTGGCTGACACCGTGCTAGTGCAGGTCACGCTCGACAGCCATTCGGACAACACGCTGGAGAAGTTTGGTGAAACGCTCGCCAGCATCCCGGAGGTGATCGAGGCGCACCTGGTGTCGGGCGACTACGACTACCTGCTGCGCATCGTGGTGAAGGACACGCGCGACTACGAGCGCCTGCTGCGCGAGAAGCTCTACAAGATCAAAGGCATACGGCACAGCCGTTCGAGCTTTGTATTGCGCACCCTCAAGAAGGCCGATTTGCCTCTTTTTTCGGGCAACTGATTTTTCTAAGCCAAATCGGCCTGTGGGGCTTATGGATAAAGCGCTAGCAGCTATAGATTTGTGAGTAACCGCCTTGTGGCTGATGCCCGGGGGCGATCGGTCAAAACGAAGGTCGTGGGCTTGAGGTAGCACCAATGCGGTGCGTACATGGCGTCTTGCATCGTCAGCCTGTCGTCAGCGGCAGAGTCTGGCCCAGATGCGCCCCGTCCCGCGTGGTTGCCCAGGCTGCTGCGGCCCGTTGGCTCATCGTCTTCACGGTGGCCTGAATTGTGCGGGTGGTGAAGAATGGCCGCAGTCTCGTGATGGCCCGCCGGCTGGATCGTTTGTTTGAAGCCCCTTTTGTTGCACCCGCTGCCACGCAGCACCGCCCCATGAACCTGCGTTTTGTTGAAGCCTTCTATTGGGTCGCGTCGCTCAAGAGCGTGACGCGCGCCGCAGAAAAACTGTTTCTCACACAGTCCGCCATGTCCAGCCGGATTTCGGCGTTGGAGGAGGAGTTGGGCACCACCTTGCTGGACCGGCGCGACAAGCACTTCAAGCTGACCGTGGCTGGCTCGCGTTTTTTGGTCTATGCAAAGCGCATGCTCGAATTGCAGCGGCAACTGAAAGTGGAGATGGGCTCTGGCGGGCCGCTGGAGGTTTCCATACGGCTGGGGGCCATTGAGTCGGTGCTGCACTCTTGGCTCATTCCGTGGGTGGAGCAGCTGCGCAAGGACAACCCGCTGCTGGAGTTTGAGCTCACCGTGGAAGCCACGCCGGTGCTGCTTGACCAGGTGCGCCGTGGCACCCTGGACGCGGTGTTTGCGGCCTTGCCCACCTCGGCCGATGGCATACGCAGCCAGGCGCTCACGCCGATGGAGATGGTGTTCATGGGCAACAGCAAGATCCATCGCAAGCGCCGCTATGTGCTGGAAGACTTTGCCGATACCGACATCCTCACGTTTCAGCGCGGATCGCAGCCGCACCTCTACTTGCTCGACATGTTCCGCAACGCGCAGGTCGAGCCGCGGCGCGTGCACACCGTGTCTTCCATTTCGGCCATGGTGCAACTGGTGCAGGGCGGCTTTGGCGTGGCCACGCTGCCGCGCATGGCCGTGCAGAAGCTGCTGGCTTTTCCGGACCTGCGGGCCTTGGCCTGCGACACACCACTCAAGCCCCTGCCCATCCACGTGAGCTACCGGGAAGACCCGTCATCGCCCGCGACTGAAGCCGTGGTGCGGTCAGCGCTGGAATTCATCGACGAGAGCCAGCCTTTGCGCAAGGCCAAGAAGGCGTCCTGAAATTTTGTTTGCAGCGGCGCCGCTGCTTTGACCTGGATGTTCCACCGCAACCGCCTGCACCGCGTGGGCTGTGGTCGCTTGGCGTTCTGCTGATCCCAACTTTTGCGAAACGGCCCGATGAAAGTCCTTCGGGATAACCCTTATGCGAGGCATTGGGGTTATCCCTTGGCACCAAATTGGTTCGCCTTTCACCAATGGGGTGCATCGAAAAAATCGATGATCTAAGAGAAAATTTTTGAATTTGCCAGCCTGCCAGCCGCCCCAACACAATCCGCCCAACGTCATGCAATTGACATTTCTCAATGCAAGGAACCACGGTGGATTCAGTTCAAGAAAAAGCGCTGGCAGTCTTTGGCCCTGAGGGCATCAACGACCCGGCAAAAGTGCGCAGCGTGATACGCCAGGGCCACTGGTCATCGCACACCAGCGGTCTGGCGCACGGCCGGGTGCAAGGCAACCTGATGATCATGCCCGAGGTGCTGGCAGGCGACTTTCTGCGGTTTTGCCAGCGTAACCCCAAGCCGTGCCCGGTGCTGGCCGTGAGCGAACCTGGCCAGATCAGTCTGCCATCCCTCGGCGAGGGCATCGATATCCGCAGCGATGTACCCCAGTACCGCGTGTGGCGCCACGGCGAACTGGCGCAGGAGGTGGCCGACATCACCGAACTGTGGCGTTCGGACTTGGTGACGTTTGTGCTGGGCTGCTCGTTCTCGTTCGAGTCTGCGTTGCAGGAGGCAGGTATCAGCCTGCGCCACATCAACGAAGGCAAGAACGTGGCCATGTACCGCACCAACGTGGCAACGGAGCCCGCCGGCCCCTTTGGCGGCGCCATGGTGGTGTCCATGCGGCCCATGCCCGCCGCCGATGTGATCCGTGCTGTGCAGGTGACATCGCGTTTTCCGAACGTGCATGGCGCGCCTGTGCACATCGGTGACCCAGCGTTGATCGGGATTGCTGATATTGCAAAGCCCGACTACGGCGATGCCGTGGCGTTGCTGCCGGACGAGATTCCAGTCTTCTGGGCCTGCGGAGTGACACCGCAGTCCGCCATCCTCAACGCGCAACCCGCTTTCTGCATCACCCACGCCCCTGGGTGCATGTTGATCACGGATCTGCTCAATCACCAACTCGCCAGCTTTTAACCATCAACCAAAAGGAGCCTTTCCCATGAAACGCATCGCACTCGCCATCGCTGCTCTCTCCGTCTGTGCCGCTGGCGCGCAAGCCCAGGTCAAGTGGGACCTGCCCACTGGCTACAGCGCCAACACCTTCCAGACCGTGAACGTGCAGCAGTTCGCCAAGGAGGTGGACGACCTCACCGGCGGCAAGCTCAAGATCACGCTGCACCCAGGCGGCTCGCTCTACAAGGCCAACGAACTCAAACGCGCCGTGCAGACTGGCCAGGTGCCCGCTGCCGAGTTCATCCTGTCGGGCGCTGCGAACGAGAACCCGCTGTATGGCGTGGACTCGATCCCGTTCCTGACCAAGTCGTATGCAGAGTCGTTCAAGCTGTACCAGGTGTCGCGCCCTGCGCAAGAGAAGCTCCTGGCCTCACAAGGTATGAAGCTGCTGTTCAGCGTGCCGTGGCCCGGCCAGTCGCTGTATTCGACCAAGCCCGTGCAAACGCCAGCCGACCTCGCAGGCACCAAGATGCGTTCGTTCAGCCCTGCCACCACGCGCATCGCCCAATTGCTGAAGGCACAGCCCGTCACCATTCAGCTCACGGAACTGGGGCAGGCGCTGGCCACCAATACGGTGAACAACTTCCTCACCTCGTCGGCCAGCGGTGTGGAAAGCAAGCTGTACGAGCAAGTGAAGTATTTCTACCCAGTCGCAGCCTGGCAGCCGCGCAACGCCACGGTGGTGAACCAGAAAGCCTTTGACAGCCTGGACAAGGCCACTCAGGAAGCGGTGATGAAGGCCGCCGCTGCGGCCGAGAAGCGTGGCTGGGAAACCAGTGAGCGTCTGGACAAGGAGTTCCTGAAAGAGCTGGCCGCCAAGGGCATGACGGTGTCGGAACCCTCCGATGCGCTCAAGAAGGAGTTCGCTGCGATCGGCGACACGATGACCGAAGAGTGGATCAAGTCCGCAGGCCCCGAGGGCAAGGCCATCATCGACGCTTACCGCAAGTAAATCCGCCGCGCAGCGGGGCCCGCGATGCTCTTCGCGGGCCGTCTTTGCCGGTGGCCCTGGCAGTTCCTCGCCTGAGGCCCCGGTCTTCCCCATTCTTCATTGTTTGTCAGCGACCTCCGGGAGATCGCCATGGATCAGTTCGTCCGAAATTTATACCGCTTGCTCACCACGCTCTCTTGTATCTCGATGGTGGCGGCGTTTCTTATCGTTTTGCTGGGCGTGATTTCTCGCCAGGTGTCGTTCATCGACATCCAGGGGCTGGATGCCTACGCAGGTTACGCCATTGCGGCAGCGTTGTTCTTCGCTCTGCCGGGCACCCTGCAGAACGGCGACCACATCCGCGTCACGCTCATGCTGGACCGCCTGTCGCCGCGCATGCGCTCTGCATTCGAGTGGTTCTGTTTGGCCGCAGCGCTGGTGCTGACCGCTTACGTGGCTTGGTATGCCGTGCGGTCGGTGTGGATCTCTTACGTCACGCACGACATCTCGCCCGCCGCAGACGCATCGCCGCTGTGGATTCCCCAAATCAGCATGGCCATAGGTTGCATCGGGTTTGCCGTGGCATTTGCCCACGCGATCGTGCTGCGCAGCCGAGGCCAGAACCTTATCGCCGTGGCCGAAGCCGCACGGTCGGAATAACCCCGCGAGGTATATCAATCATGGACGTCATCATTGCAGTCGGTCTGATCGTGGTGCTTTTTGCAGTGCTCGGATCAGGTCTGTGGATCGGGTTGTCGCTACTGGCGGTGGCTTTGATCGGCATGGAGTTTTTTACCAGCCGCCCTGTGGGCGACAGCATGATGCTGACCATCTGGGGGTCCACCTCCAGCTGGACGCTGACCGCGTTGCCGCTGTTTTTATGGATGGGTGAGATCCTGTTTCGCAGCAAGCTGTCCAGCGACATGTTCAAGGGGCTGGCCCCGTGGCTGGAGCGACTGCCAGGGCGCCTGCTGCATGTGAACGTGGTGGGCTGCACGATTTTTGCCGCCATCTCGGGCTCATCGGCTGCCACCTGCGCCACCATTGGCAAGATGACTTTGCCGGAGCTGAAAAAGCGCGGTTACCCGGACGACATCTCTGTGGGGACGCTGGCCGGTGCCGGCACCCTGGGGCTGTTAATTCCGCCCTCGATCATCATGATCGTTTACGGGGTTGCAGCCAATGTATCGATCTCGAAGCTGTTCCTTGCGGGCGTGATCCCTGGGCTGATGCTGGCCGTGTTGTTCATGGGCTACATCGCCGTGTGGGCCTTGCTCAACAAGGACAAGGTGCCCGCTCCCGATGCCAAGGTGAGCTTTTTGCAGATGGTCTATGCGTCGCGCCATCTGATTCCTGTGGTGTCGCTCATCATCGTGGTGCTGGGTGCCATTTACAGCGGTATCGCCACGGCCACAGAGGCCGCAGCGCTGGGCGTGGGTGGCGCGTTGGTGCTGGCCAAGATCGAAGGCTCGCTCAACTGGAAGCTCTTCAAGGAAGGGCTCATCGCGGCCTGCCGCGTCTACTGCATGATCGGTCTCATCCTGGCCGGCGCCGCCTTCCTCACACTGGCCATGGGCTTCATCGGGCTGCCGCGCCACCTGGCGGAGTTCATCGGGTCGCTGCACCTTCCGCCGTTTGCGCTGATGCTGCTGCTCATCGTTTTCTTCATCGCGCTGGGCTGCTTCCTGGACGGCATCTCGATGGTAGTGCTCACGATTGCCGTACTGCTGCCCACGGTGGAGGCGGCCGGGTTCGACCTGGTGTGGTTCGGCATCTTCATCGTGCTGGTGGTGGAGATGGCACAGATCACGCCGCCGGTGGGGTTCAATCTTTTCGTGATTCAGGGGCTTACGCGCAGGGAGATCATGTGGATTGCACGCACTGCGCTGCCCCTTTTCATCTTGATGATCGTCGCGGTGATCATGACTTACTTCGCCCCCGACATCGTGCTGTGGTTGCCTAACCGCATGTAGCGGCGCCCCCCGCTTGCCTCCACCCATTCGGAGCTGATCATGATCAAAGCCCTTGTGCTGGCCGCGCTTGCCGTGGCCCCGGTGGCGCACGCCCAAAGCCAGTGGAAACTGGCCACGGGCTACCGCGCGGAGTCTTTCCACACGCGCAACGTCGTGCAGTTTGCGCAGGATGTTGAGCGTGCCTCGCAGGGCGCCCTGCGCATCGAGGTGCATGCCAACAACGCGCTCTTCAAGCTGGGTGATATCCCTCTGGCCGTGCGCGAAGGAAAAACCCAGGCGGGTGAAACCATCATGACCAGCCTGGTGGGCGACATGCCCATTGCTGGCGCAGATGCGGTGCCTTTTGTGGTGCGCACCTACGCCGATGCACGGCGCATGTGGGAACTGCAGCGCCCATTGATCGAAGGGCATTTTGCGGAACGCGGACTGAAGGCGCTGTATGCCGTGCCGTGGCCACCCCAAGGTCTTTTTTCGATTGCCCCGGTCAAGTCTGCAGCGGACTTCAAAGGCACACGCATGCGCACCTACAACCCTGCCACCGTGCGCATTGCAGAAATGCTTGGCGCCACGCCCGTGGATGTGCCCATGGTGGAAGTGAACAAGGCGCTTTCAGCGGGCAAGCTCGATTCGATGATCACCTCCGCATTGACCGGGGTGGAAAACCAGGTGTGGGGGCACATTCGCCAGTACTACGGCATCAATGCGTGGTTCCCCAAGAACATTGTCTTCGTCAACCAGAAGGCTTTTGACGGACTGCCCGCGCCTGTCCGGCAAGCGGTCACGCAGGCTGCCAACGAGGCTGAGGCCCGTGGCTGGGCGCTGAGCGAGGCCATTGCCGAGGAGTCGGTGGCTGAACTGCAGCGCAAAGGCATTCAGGTAGGCCGTGCGCCCGCAGAGCTGGAGGCCGAACTCAAGCGCCTGGGCGAACGCTTTTCGCGCGAATGGGTGCAGTCGGTGGGCAACGAGGCCAACAAGATTTTCATTCCCTATTACTTCCAGCGGTGAGGCTGCGGTAGAGCGTTGGCTATGTGCTGGCAGTCCTATCGCACCTTTTCTGAATCCTGTTTTTCCTTCTTCATTTCACGAGTTCATCACCATGCAAACCACATCCAACCCCCATGGCAGCCGTTGGCAGTTCTGGATTGACCGGGGCGGCACATTCACCGACATCGTGGCCAAGCGGCCCGATGGCACGCTGACCACACACAAGCTGCTTTCAGAAAACCCCGAGCAGTACAAGGATGCCGCCGTGGCCGGCATCCGCCATCTGCTGGGCCTGCAGCCCGGTGAGCCGGTGACGCCTGCGCTGGTGGAATGCGTCAAGATGGGCACCACCGTGGCCACCAATGCGCTGCTGGAGCGCAAGGGCGAGCCCACATTGCTGGTAACCACCCGCGGCTTCCGCGATGCGCTGCGCATCGCCTACCAAAACCGCCCGCGCCTTTTTGATCGCCACATCCAGTTGCCCGAGCTGCTTTATGCCGAGGTCATCGAAGCGCGCGAGCGCATGGGGGCACACGGCGACGTGCTGCAGAACCTGGATGAAGCCACGCTGCGCGGCGACCTGCTGGCTGCCTACGGCCGTGGCCTGCGCAGCGTGGCGATCGTCTTCATGCACGGTTACCGCTATGCAAAGCACGAGCAGGCTGCCAAACGCATTGCCAAGGAGGTGGGGTTCACCCAAATCAGCACATCGCACGAAACCAGCCCGATGATGAAGTATGTGAGCCGGGGCGACACAACGGTGGTGGACGCTTATCTCTCGCCCATCCTGCGCCGCTATGTGGAGCAGGTGGCCAGCGAGATGCCCGGCGTGCGGCTGTTCTTCATGCAGTCCTCAGGCGGGCTGACGGACGCAAACACCTTCCAGGGCAAGGATGCCATCTTGTCCGGCCCGGCGGGCGGCATCGTGGGCATGGCCCGCACGGCAGGGCTGGCAGGGCACGAGAAGGTGATCGGCTTTGACATGGGAGGCACCTCCACCGATGTGAGCCACTATGCGGGGGCTTTCGAGCGCGAGTTTGAAACCCACGTGGCCGGTGTGCGCATGCGGGCACCCATGATGAGCATCCACACCGTGGCAGCCGGGGGCGGGTCGGTGCTGAGCTACGACGGTTCCCGCTTTCGCGTAGGCCCGGAAAGCGCGGGCGCCAACCCCGGCCCCGTAAGCTACCGCCGTGGCGGCCCCTTGGCTGTCACG
>JBCNOJ010000165.1:0-9491 GCA_039593925.1 Acidovorax sp. | reverse complement strand
CCAACGCATGGCCCAGCAGCAGGCCCAACACCGAAGCCAGCGCAGCCAGCCACAGCGCCTCCCACAGCACCAGCCCGGCCACGCGGCCCGGCGGCGCGCCCAGCATGCGCAGCATGGCCAGGTCGGCGCGGCGCTCACGCACGGCATTCCACAAGGCGATGAACACGCTGAGCGCTGCCACGGCCAGCAGCACGCCGCCAAAGGCGCGCAGCACATCGGCCCCCACGCCCAGCAGGCGCAGCAGGCGCGTGACCTCGATGGCGGGCGCCGCCGCCTGCATGGAGGTGTCGCTGTTGATCTGGCGCGGCAGCGTGACGGCGGCCATGGGCGTGCGGTAGCGCACCAGGGCCACGGTCACCTCGCGCTCTTCCTTCAAAATTTCCAGGTCTTCGGCATCGCTGGCGGTGGCCGTCTCATGCACCATCCAGACCGATTCGGTGCTGGTCACGATCAGCCTGTCGAGCACGCAGCCGCAGGGCTTGAGCACGCCGCTCACGCGGTAGGGATGATCACCATGCGCATGCCCTCCCCCACCCAGACCATGGCTGCCGATGAAGGTGGCCCCCACCAGCGGCGCCCCGCCCTGGTCGGGCTTGACGATGCTGCGCGCCACCGTGGCACCCAGCACGGCGTCCATGGGCTGCTGCCACAGCGCCCCTTCGGCCAACTGGGCTTGGTAATGCGACACGTAGTCGGGCGTGGTGCCCACGATGCGAAATCCCTGGTAGCTGTCGCCCAGGCTCAGCGGTATCACCTGCGCCACCAGCGGGTTCTTCTGCAGCGCCTGCACTTCCTGCAGCGCGATGTTGCCGGTGGGCACGTCAATGTGGAACACCCCCGCCAGAATCAGCTGCAATGGGCTGCCCTTGGCGCCCACCACCAAGTCGATGCCCGAAAGGTCGCGCTCGAACGCCTTGTCGAGCTGGGTGGCCACCAGCAGCACCAGCGTGATGGCGGCCAAGCCCAGCGTGAGCACCAGCAGGTTGAGCACGGCCGCCAGCGGCCGCGACCACAGGTAGCGCCAAGCCAAGCGGGAGAGCTGAAATACTCCTTTTTTCATAGCTGCTCGCGCTTATCCATCAAGCGCTGGGGGCTTATTTCATTCAAATCCAGCGTTTGCGCACCCGCCAGCTCCTGCACCACGCGCTGGTCGTGCGTGGCAATCACCAGGCTGGCATCGCAGGCGGCAGCGCTGCGCTGCAGCAGCGCCAGCGCATCGGCAGCGGCCGCGTCGTCCAGGCTGGCCGTGGGCTCGTCGGCCAGCAGCACCTGCGGTGCCAGCAGCACGGCCCGCGCCAGCGCCACGCGCTGCGCCTGCCCACCCGAGAGCTGGTGCGGCTTGCGGGCTGCCAGCTCAGCCACGCCCACCTGCGTCAAAGCACGCTCGATGGCCGCGTTATCGCACGGCAGGCTGGCCGCAAAGTAAACCAGCGCCAGGTTGTCCGCCACGGTGAGCGCGCTGCTCAAATACAGCTTCTGCGGCAGAAAGCCAATGGTGCGCGCGCGCCAGGCATCGATCTCGGCGCCGCGCTGCGTGCCCAACTGCGTGCCAGCGACAAACAAATCGCCCCCGCTGGCACCGCGCAACCCGGCCAGCAGCGACAGCCAGGTGGACTTGCCCGTGCCCGAGCGCCCGCGCAACAGCAGCGTGCCGCCTTGGCGCAGATCCACATCGGGAAAGCGCAGCGGCGCGGCGCCGCCCGTGGCGTAGGTGTACGAAAGCCCTCGGGTGCGGATCATGCGGCGGCGCCCCCGGCTGGGTGCGCACAGTCGGCACAGCGTCCGTGCACGGCAACGTCCACTGCCACGCTCTCGTGCCCAGCCGTGGCCAGCGCCTGCAGCACCTGCTGGAGCGCTTTTTGCACCTTGGCCGAACCCTGAGACAGGCGGAACTGGCGGTGGCAGTCGTCGCATTCAAAACGCGGGGCAGCACCCTCTTCGCCCTGCGGCGCCAGTGCGTAGCGCGTCACGCGGGCGGCATCCACCTGCTTGTGCAAGAGGCCAGCCGCCGCAAAGCGGTCCAGCATGCGGTACACCGTGACTTTGTTGACCGCAGCCCCTGCTTCGGCCAAGGCGACTTCGACCTCAGCCTCTGACAGGGCTGTGTCGGGCCGCGCCACATACAACTGTTCCAACGCGCGCGTGGCGCGGGTGGCGCGCATGCCTTCTGGCAAAACCCAGGCACGGTGGGACGGCAGGGGCGCTGCGGAGTGTCGAGGCGTGGACATGGCTGTCGGGGAAAGAGGCGGGAGCAAGGGGCGGGTAATGCAGGCACCCCAATAACGCAAACGAATTGCATTATGCCGATGCTTTGCTGCTGCAGAACGCAATCCCCCCAACCCGGGCAGGCTATGACCAGAGCCGATAGAACCAGTAGCTGTCGTCGTTCCCCTGCACACGCTTGACCAGTTCGCCGGGGCTGACGCCCGTCACGCGGCGCGCTTCGCGGCACAGGTGAGACTGGTCTGCATAACCCGCGCTTTGGGCCACATCCTGCCAGCGCGGTGGGTGGCCGGAGCGTTCTCCCTGCAACCGAGCGCGCACAAGGGTGTCCTCGGCGCGCGAGAGCCAGCCAAGCCGGCGCAGCGACTGGCCTGCCCAGACGCGCGCCAGTCGCTCCAGGCTGCGCACGCTGTCGCCCAGCCCTTCCACAATGGCGTGGGCACGAAGGTCGCGCATCCACCGCACTGAGGCTGAGCCCTCCGATGCCGTTGCGTTTCGCAGTCGGTCGGCGTGCTTCACATGCTCTTCAAGCAACTCCATGCGCTGCTCATCCGAATCAGCGCTGCGCACCCGGTGGCACAGCGCCAGCCATTCGGCAGGAAGCACTTCTTCTGCGGGCAGCAATCCATCCACCAGCGTGCTGATGTCCAGGCCCGTCATGCGATGGAACGCCTGCGGATGAAACACGACCCCAAAGGTGCGCACCGGCCCAGGGTTGCGCGTGACCAGCGGGCGGGACTGCGGGCCCAGCAGCAGGGTGGCTGGCAACTGGCGCACGCCGCACAGGTCATCGCCCAGTTGTTCCGAAGTGCCCTCCAGATACCAGGCGATGCCGCAGTAGACCGAGGCAGGGTACCGATTGGTCCGCCCGGCCGCGTCGGCATCGGCCGTGGTGTCTTTGGTGATGTAAGCACGGATGCTGCCAGCGCACGACAGCGGCGGCAGTGCGACGGAAGCAAAGGGGAGCGAGATCCTGGCGCGCATGGCGGCCGATCGTAAACAGGTTTTGATGGTTCGGCCATGGCGAAAACATTCAAGACACGGGCAAAGCCGGATCGCAGAATCCGCCCACCATGACACCCACCCACCCCACCATGCACTTCAATGCCATTTCTGCACCCCAGCCCCTCCTGGCTTCTGCACAACCCAGCCACACCGCGTGGCTGTGTGGCATCTCGCGCGCCCGCCATCAATTGCTGGATGCAGGTGCGGTCTTCAAGGATGAGCTGGCGCTGGACATTCTGGGCCCGGATGAGGCCAAGCGCGTGATTGAGGAAGTGGAGGGCAACGGTCCGCGTGGGCGCCGGCGTGAAGGTGGAGGTATTTCGCAGGCCATGCGGGGCGGTTTGGCTGCGCGAAGCCGCATCGCCGAAGACACACTGGCTGAGGCGGTCGCTGCTGGCGCCACCCAATACGTGCTGCTGGGCGCCGGCCTTGACACCTTCGCCCTGCGCAACCGATGGCCGCAGGGACTGGAGCGTGTGTTCGAAGTGGACCACCCCGCCACCCAGGCATGGAAGCGCCAATTGGTGGAGCGCGCCGGTCTCCGCATGCCTACCGCGGCAAGCTATGTGCCCGTGGATTTCGAGCAACAAGACTTTGTAGCGCAATTGATGGCCCATGGCTGGCAGCCCGGCCACCGCACGGTGTTCTCGTGGCTGGGCGTGACGATGTACCTGGCGCCCGCTGCCGTGGAGGCTACCCTGGCACGGATTGGCGCAACGGCCGCGCCAGGAAGCATGTTGGTGTTCGACTATTTACGGCGCCCTGCGGCCCTGGATGTGCCCCGGCGCCTGGGTTTGCGGCTCATGGCGCGGCGGTTTCGCCGCATGGGCGAGCCCTGGCGCTGCTTTCTCGGAGACCAGGAACTGCAATCGCTGCTGTCGCGCCACGGCTTCGAAAAGCATGAATTCATTTCCCCGCGCATGCTGATGCGGACGCTGCTGGCGTCCCACACCCCCAGCCCGCTGCAGCGGGCGCTGGGCGGCATCATGGGCGGGGTGGTCCGCGTGCGGGTCGCCGAACGCAGTCCCAAAGCCGCCGCGGCTGTGCGGCCTACTGGCCCTTCAGGTACTTCGCAAACGTCTTCCTGAACTTCTCCACCTTCGGCCCCACCACAAACGCGCAGTACCCCGCGTTGGGGTGGTTCGCAAAGTAGTCCTGGTGGTAGGCCTCGGCCGTGCTGTAGTTCTGCAGTGGCTTCACCTCGGTGGTGATGGGCGCGCCAAACAGCTTGTCTTGCGACATCTGGCGGATCATGGCGTTGGCGATCTCGCCGTGCTCGGGGTTGTCGTAGTAGATGCCGCTGCGGTACTGCGTGCCCACGTCGTTGCCCTGGCGGTTGAGGGTGGTCGGGTCGTGGGTGTGGAAGAAGATTTCCAGGATTTCTTCCAGGCTGATCTCGTCGGCGTCAAACGTCAGGCGCACCACCTCGGCGTGACCGGTGTCGCCCTGGCAGATCTGCTCGTACGTGGGGTTGATGGTGTGGCCGTTGGTGTAGCCGCTTTCCACGTCGGTGATGCCGCGCACGCGGTCGAACACGGCTTCGGTGCACCAGAAGCAGCCGCCGCCGAGGGTGATGGTTTGTGGGTTGTGGGCCATGTGGGTCTCCATGCAGTTCGGGGGAAGAACGTTGGCGGCATGGTACGCGCCCTCACCCACCACAGTGCGGGCGGGGGCATTGGCCTTTACGTCTTGGAAGGCTACTCGTACCGGCGACCTTGTGCCATCAGCTCGGGCGTGCCAATCAGCGCATTCAGGCCGTCAAAGTCCATCATCCGGTCCTTGAACGGCGCCGTGGTCTGGTGCGTTTGCAGGCTGGCGTAGTAGCCCTGCAGCGTGTGCGCCACGGCGCGGGCCGTGCCGCCGGGGAAGATCACGATGCGAAAGCCGCGCCGCTGCAGCTCGGCCGCGCTCTGGATCGGTGTCTTGCCGCCCTCGACCATGTTGGCCAGCAGCGGGATGCGGTGGGCAAAGCGCTGGCAGGCTGCGTCCATCTGCTCGGGTGTGCGCAGGGCTTCGATGAAAAGCGCATCCACACCACATTCCAGGTACGCCTCGGCGCGGTCGAATGCGGCGTCGACGCCCTCCACGGCCAATGCGTCGGTGCGGGCCAGGATCAGGGTGTGGGCGCTGCGGCGCGCGTCCAGCGCGGCCTTGAGCTTGCCGCACATCTCGGCCACTGGCACCACGGTTTTGCCGTCAAGGTGTCCGCAGCGCTTGGGAAAGCCTTGGTCCTCAATCTGGATCATGGCCGCGCCCGCGCGCTCAAAGCCGCGCACGGTGCGCTGGGTGTTGAGCGCGTTGCCAAAGCCGGTGTCGGCGTCCACGATCACCGGCGTGCGCACGCGCTCGGTGATGCGGGCCAGGGTGTCTTCCACCTCGGTGTAGGTGGTCAGGCCTACGTCGGAACGGCCCAGCCGGGTGTAAGCGATCGACGCGCCCGACAGATACAGCGCCTCGAAGCCCGCCTGCTCAGCCACCAGGGCGCTGAGGGCGTCGTACACGCCGGGGGCCAGGATGGCGCGGGGTTGGTGAAGGCGTTCTTTCAACGATGAGGTGGTCATGTCTTCAAACTTTCTGGCGGGTGAGGTCGGCCGCCGTGTGCGCAGCGATGTAGCCACCGGCCACGGCGCTGAGCAGGCCGTTGCCTGAGAGATATCCCCATACCGCGTCGCCCGACACGCCCCGGGCGGCACCGCCTGCGGCCAGCAGATTGGGAAATGGCTGGCCGGTCTGCCCCAGCACGCGGCACTGGGCGTCGATGTCCAGCCCACCCTGGGTATGGAACAGCGCACCGGTCACCTTGACGGCGCAGAACGGCGCCTGCAGCGGGCGGGCAAACGTGCGGCTTTCTGCGGATTTTTGGTCTTTTTGGCCGCTAGCGCTTTTCAGGCTTGCGAGAGTAGCTATCAATTTTGATTCTTCACAGCCAATCACTGCTGCCAGCGCCTGCGTGCTTTCGCAATGTTTGACGGCACCAGCTGCCTCGGCATCGACAAAGTCCGGAAAGCCTCGCGCCAGTGCGAGGATGGGCGCATCGAACACATTCCACGCCACGCCGCCCGGTTGCGCCAGCACATGCACCGACGCCTCGGAGTAGCCCTGTGTCTCGTCGTGAAAGCGCTCGCCTAGCGCATTGACCTGGATGCCACCTTCCATCATCAGCGCCCAAGAGATCAGCGCACCCTGTGGAATGGCCCAGGAGCCGTGGCCCTGGTAGCCGCCCAGGTCCGCCAGCCGGGCGCCCAGCGCCTGGCCCCAGGCGATGGCGCTGCCGTCGTTGCCGGTGTGGCCGGCGAACAGCGCATCGCGCATCTCGGGCAGCAGCTCGCGCACCATGGCCGGGTTGCCGCCAAAGCCGTTGCAGGCCAGGATGAGTGCGTCGCAGGCCAGGTGCTCCAGCGTGCCGTCGGGCCGCTCGTAGCCCGCGCCGATCACGCGCTGCTGGGCATTGACCCACAGCTCGCGCACGGTGGCTTCGGTGATGAGCGGGATGTCGACCGCCGTTACCGCGTTGGCGAGACGGCCCATCAGGCCCACGCCGGTTTTCTCGGGCGTGGCGTGCATGCGGCGCACGCTGTGGCCGGGGTACAAAAATCCATCGAGCACCTGCCACTGCAGGCCGTGGCGTGCTTGCAGTGCATCGAGCGCCGGGCCAATGGCCTGGGCGTAGGCCTGCACCAGGTGGGGCGCCGCCCTGCCCTTGGCCTTGGCGCTGATGTCGGCGGCAAAACGCTCAGGGCTGTCGTCAATGCCTTCAGCGCGTTGGGCCTGGGTGCCCGGCGCAGGGATGAAGCCGGATGACAGGGCGGATGAGCCCAGCGGCGTGGCGTCGCGCTCCAGCACGGCGCACTCCACACCGGCATCGTGCAGCATCAGCGCCGCTGTGAGGCCACAGGCGCCGCCGCCCACGATGAGCACCGGCACATGCGCGTCTTGCGCCACGGTGCCGGGCATGTGCTCGGCATGGCAGATGCGGGGTGTGCTACTGGGCATATTCGTGTGCGTGTTCATGCGCAGGGGGCCGCCACGGCAGCAGCAAAATCGGCACAGGTCAGCACCTGGGCCACGTTGGCCATGTCGGCCAGCGAGGTGTCATGCACTGCCTGCTTGAAGGCCGCGCAGCCATCGGACAGCACCAGCGTCTGGTAGTCGCGCATGTGCGCATCGCGCACCGTGCTGGCCACGCCGCCGTTGGTGACGATGCCGCATACCGCCACGGTGGTGATGCCCGCGCGGCGCAGCACCCAGTCGAGCTGGGTGTTGAAGAAGGCCGAATACGCCACCTTGCACACCGACACGTCCACCCACGGTGCAATCTCGGCCACATGGGCCTGGCCGGTGCTGCCGGGGGCAAAGTCGCCACGGCGCAGAAACGGGCGCAAGGCCTTGAGGTGGGGCGATACCATGGGTTCGCCCTGCGCGTCGGGCCACAGGGTGAACTGGCTGCCCACCACCATGCCGCCCGCCACCTTCAGCGCCTTGGCCACTGCAGCCACCCGGGGCGGCAAGGCCTGGGCGGCTGCGCTCACGGCGCCGCCGCGCGCGTAGGCACCATCCGGCGCCAGAAAGTCGTTTTGCAGGTCGATGATGACCAGCGCGGTGTGGCGCGGTTCAATAGCAGCCTGACTCATGCCGCGCCCCCCGCGTCAGCCCGCACCAGCAGATTGCCCAGCGGATCCACCGTGGCGCTGAAACCTGGCTCCAGCCACACCGTGGTGTCGGGCTGCTCCAGGATGGCCGGGCCGTCGATGCGGGTGCCCACGGGCAGGTCCAGCCGTGCGTGGCGCACGGCGTCCCACCAGCGGCCGGCGTGGAACACGCGCTGCACGCCCAGCGAGGGATTCACCGTGGTGGTCTGCGGTGCCAGCACCGTCAGGTCGAACTTGGGGCGCACGCCCACGCGGGCGTAGCGCAGGTTCATCACCCGCACGGCAATGCCGTCAAGCACGCGGCCAAAGGCGGCGCGGTAGGCGGTTTGGAACGCGGCGCGGATGCCATCGTGGCTCAGCGCGTCGGCTGCTACGGGCACCTGCACGGTGTGGGTCTGCCCGGCGTAGAGCATGTCGAGCGCAATGATTTCCTGCACTCCCACAAACTTCACGCCCGCTGAATCCAGGCGCTGCTGGCAGGTGGCTGCGAGTGTGGCCACGCGCTGGCGCAGGTCGGCCACGTCCAGGTCGGCCAGGGGCTTGTTCAGCGTCTGCACCGCGTCGTGGCGCATGTCGGCCATCACGCAGCCCAGGGCCGAGGTCACGCCGGGGTAGCGCGGCACGATGCCCGTGCCCACACCCACCTCGCGCATCATGGCGCACACATGCAGCGCGCCGCCGCCGCCAAAGGGCATGTAGGCGAACTGGCGCGGGTCGTGCCCTCGTTCGATGGACACCACGCGCACGGCGCCCGCCATCTTGGCGTTGGCGACCGTGAGGATGGCTTCGGCGGCTGCCATCACATCCAGGCCCAGGGGCTTGGCGACATGGGTCTCGATGGCGTCGCGCGACTTTTGCGCGTCCATGGCGGCCAGTAGGCCACCTCCCAGGGGGCGGTCGGCGGCGATGCGGCCCAGCAGCACGTTGGCATCGGTGACCGTGGGCCGGGTGTTGCCCCGGCCATAGCAGGCCGGGCCGGGGATGCTGCCGGCCGACTCGGGGCCCACCTGCAGCATGCCGCTGGCGTCCACCGAGGCAATCGAGCCACCACCCGCGCCAATGGTCTCGATCTGGATCATGGGCGAGCGCACGACCATGCCAAATTCAATGGCCGTCTGTGCGGCCAACGCCGCCTCGCCCTTGGCCACCAGCGACACGTCGAACGAGGTGCCGCCCATGTCGCCGGTAATCACATCGGGGAAGCCTGCCGCACGCGCAATGGCCGCGCAGGCAATCACGCCCGCCGCCGGGCCCGAGAGCGCGGTGCGCACCGGCACATCGCAGGCCGTCTGGCGCGACATCACGCCGCCATTGCTTTGCACGATGAGCAGTTCGCCGCCAAAGCCCTGCGTGCGCAGGTCGCCTTCGAGCCGCTCCAGGTAGCTGCCCACCACAGGCTGCAGCGCAGCGTTGAGCGTGGCGGTGGAGCCGCGCTCGAACTCGCGGATCTCGGGCAGCACCTCGCTGGCGGCCGTCACATGTGGGTTGGGCCACACACTGCGCACGGCGGCCACGGCGGCCTGCTCGTTGGTGGGGTTGGCGTAGGTGTTGATGAAGAACACGCAGACGGCCTCGCAGCCTGCCTCCAGCAGCGCGCGCGCCTGGGCCTTGACC
>JBCNOJ010000164.1:0-9520 GCA_039593925.1 Acidovorax sp. | reverse complement strand
CTGCGGCTCCGTGCGCGGCGCCCGCAGGCTTGAGCGATGTCAAACCGGGGGCAGATAGGCCGCAGTGCCTTGCCTCCGGCGCTATTCAGGTGCGATTCAACCGCGCGCAGGAATGTTCAGTCCCCGGGCCACGGCCGGGCGCTTGGCGAACGCGTCCAGCACGCGCTGCACTTCCTTGAACTGGCCGAACTCCACCAGATCGCCCGCGCCGTAAAAACCCACCAGGTTGCGCACCCACGGCAGGATGGCGATGTCGGCAATCGTGTAGCTATCGCCCATCACCCACTGGCGGCCCTGCAGGCGTTCGTCCAGCACCTTGAGCAGGCGTTTGGACTCGGCCACATAACGGTCGCGCGGGCGCTTGTCTTCGTAGTCCTTACCCGCGAACTTGTGGAAGAACCCGAGCTGGCCGAACATGGGGCCCAGGCCGCCCATCTGCCACATCACCCACTGCAGGGTTTCGTAGCGCCCGGCGGTGTCGGCGGGCATCAGCTGGCCCGTCTTGCTGGCCAAGTAGACCAGGATGGCGCCGGATTCGAACAGGGCCAGCGGCTTACTATCCGGGCCGTTCGGATCCAGGATCGCCGGGATCTTGTTGTTGGGGTTGAGCGAGAGAAACTCGGGCGAGGTCTGGTCGTTGGTCTCGAAGCTGACCAGGTGCGGTTCGTACGGCAGCCCCAGTTCTTCCAGGGCGATCGACGCCTTCACGCCGTTGGGCGTGGGCAGCGAATACAGCTGGATGCGGTCGGGATGGCGGGCTGGCCACTTGCGGGTGATGGCAAAAGCGGAAAGATCGGTCATGCGCGGTTCCTGAAAAGCCGAGGGAATCAAGAGAAGCTGCCAAGCGTACGCCCGCACGCGGTTTGGCGCAGGGGCGGGGCCATAATCCCGTCCCATGCAGATTCGCTTTACCAAAATGCAAGGCGCGGGCAACGATTTCGTGGTGCTCGACGAAACCCAGGGCCGTCTGGGGCTGTCTGCGGCGCAGTACCGCTTCCTGGCCGACCGCCACTTTGGCGTGGGTGCCGACCAGATACTCACCGTACGTCCCTCCCCGGCAGAGGGCATTGATTTCGAATACGTGATCCACAACGCCGATGGCGGCGAGGTGGAGCAGTGCGGCAACGGCGCGCGCTGCTTTGCGCGCTTTGTGCACGACAAGGGCCTCACCGGCAAGGACCAGATCCGGGTGCAGACCCAAAGCGGCGTGATCGCCCCGCGCCTTACGGCCGATGGCCGTGTCACCGTGGACATGGGCCGCCCCGAGTTCGACCCCGCCAAGGTGCCCTTTGATGCGTCCGGCCTGGTGCCCGTGGCGCAAGGTTTGGGGCAAAAATGGCCGTTACCGCCCGATGGTAAAGCGCTTTCAGCTATCGTTTTGGTAGCGGTTGTGTCCATGGGCAACCCCCATGCCGTGCAGCTGGTGGACAACGTGGACACCGCGCCCGTGCAGGAAACCGGCCCCCTCATCGAAAGCCACCCGCGCTTTCCGCAGCGGGTGAATGCGGGTTACCTGCAGATCGTGGACCGTGCCCACGTGCGGCTGCGTGTGTTCGAGCGCGGCGTGGGCGAGACGCTGGCCTGCGGCACCGGGGCCTGCGCCGCGGTGGTGTCCGGCATCCGCCTGGGGCTGCTCGACCGCGAAGTGCATGTGGACACGCGCGGCGGCCGGCTCACCATTGCCTGGAGCGGCCAGCCGGCCGACCCCGTTTTCATGACCGGCCCCGCCACCACGGTGTTCGAAGGCCAGATCGACATTCCAGACACCCTCGTATGAGCACCTCCCACATCCCTCCCATCACCGAAGACGACATCGCCCAGTTCCTCACCAACACGCCGGGCTTTTTCGAACGCCATGCCGAGGTACTGGCCAGTGTGCAAATCACCAGCCCCCACGGCGCGCGCGCCGTGAGCCTGCAGGAGCGCCAGGCCGAGATGCTGCGCGAGAAGATCAAGGGCCTGGAGCAGCGCGTGATGGAGATGGTGCGCAATAGCACCGAAAACGCTGCCATTGCCCACAAAGTGCACCAGTGGACGGCCAGCCTGCTGCAGGTGCGCGACCCGTTCGATCTGCCTCAGGCCGTGGTCGATGGCGTGCGCACCTTGTTCGACGTGCCGCAGGCCGCCGTGCGCGTGTGGGAAGTGGCCGCGCCGTACATCGATGCCGACTTCACCCAGGGCGCCAGCGAAGATGCGCGTGCGTTCGCCTCGTCGCTGACCATGCCGTTCTGTGGCCCCAACCTGGGCTTCGAGCCTGCGGGCTGGCTGGCGGCCGAGGCGGGCGAGCCCGCCCAGTCGCTGGCCCTGCTGCCGCTGCGTGCAGGCGCCATCGACAGCGCCACCCCTGCGTTCGGCCTGCTGGTGCTGGGCTCGCACGATCCGCAGCGGTTCGACGCCACCATGGGCACCGATTTCCTCTCGCGCATGGCCGAACTCGCCAGTGCTGCGCTGCTGCGCCTGAAATGATGCCCCGCTGCGCGGCTGCGCTGTTTCCCCCCTGTGGGGGAACGCCATCACGGGCTCGGCGAAGCCGGTTCCACGTTGGCGCCAGCCTTGGGGCGCGCCAGTTGCCGGGATAGTGCTCCATGCCCGACGCGCTGCCCACGCAGATCCCCGCAGACCCGCACGTCCTGCGCTACCTGGAGCATGTGCGCGTTGAAAAGCGGCTGGCTGCGCGCACGCTCACGCTTTACACGCTGGACCTGGAAAAGCTCGCGCAGTTCGCCGCCGGCGTGAACGTGCCACTGCTGCAACTCACGAGCGCGCACATCCGCCGCTTCGTGGCGCAGATGCACAGCGGCGGGCGCAGCGGGCGGGGCATTGCGCTCATCCTGTCGGGCTGGCGCGGTTTCTTCACCTGGGCCGGGCGGCAGGGATTGATTTCGCACAACCCCGTGCAGGACGTGCGCGCCCCCAAGGCCCCCAAACCCTTGCCCAAGGCGCTGGGCGTGGACGACGCCGTGCGCCTGGCAGAGTTCGACAACACCGGCGCCGACCCGTGGCTGGAGGCGCGCGATGCGGCCATGGTGGAGCTGCTGTACGGCTGCGGCCTGCGCGTGGGCGAGCTGGCGGGGCTGGACGCCGTTCCCAACGCCGACACCCAGCGCCTGGGCCGGGGCTGGGTCGATCTGCAAGCGGGCGAAGCCCACGTGTTCGGCAAAGGTAGCAAACGCCGCAGCGTGCCCGTGGGACGCGCCGCGACCGAAGCGCTGCAGGCCTGGCTGCAGCTGCGCGCCACGCCGTTTGGCGGCGATGGCTCGGCGCGGCTGGATGCGGCGCTGTTCGTGGGCCAGCGCGGCAAGCGGCTCACGGCCCAGTCGATCTGGCTGCGCCTGCGCCAGCGCAGCCAGCAGGCCGGGCTGACCACGCCGGTGCACCCGCACATGCTGCGCCATTCGTTTGCCAGCCACCTGCTGCAAAGCAGCGGGGATTTGCGCGCGGTGCAGGAACTGCTGGGCCACGCCAACATCACCACCACGCAGGTCTACACGCGACTCGATTTTCAGCACCTGGCCAAGGTGTACGACGCGGCCCACCCCCGTGCCCGGCGCAAGCCAGAATAGCAAGAGATATTTCAATCAAAAGTGCCTCTAGGGCTTACTGGTAAAGCGCTGGTAGCTCTTTATTTGATAGTAATTCATCGGGCACCACGCTGGTGCTCCCCCTGGCGGCCTGCTAATTGCTTCGCAGCGGGCTGGACATTTGCCGGGGCACCCGATGGAACTGTTGCTCAAGTACGAAGGCCACTACCTCCCGCCCGCCTGGGAGCGGCTGGGCGCATTGCGCGTGGCGCCGCAGGTCTGGCATTTCATGCACCTCCCGGCCGACGGGCTGGGGGAGCTGCTGTCCAAGCTCGAGCAATCCACCGACCCGCAGACCCTGGCCGCCACGCTGGCCGTGCCGCTGTACAACCCCGACGCCAATGCGCGGGTGTTTCTGAGCTCGTCCACCTTCATGCTGGAGGCGGCCGTGCCGTTCAACGCGCTGGTGGCGCGCCTGCGCTACCCGTGGATGCTGCACGACATCCGCGAGCGGCTGGAGGTGCACTTCCAGCCCATCGTGGACATCGCCAGCAACGGCCAGGTGTTTGCGCACGAGGCCCTGTGCCGCATGCGCACGCCCGACCAGCAGATGCTGTCGGGCGAAGAGGCCTTCAGCCTGGCGCGCCGGCTGGGCCGCCAGGACGAGCTGGACCTGGAAATGCAGCAGCAAGCGCTCATGCTCAAGGCCGGGCGCATTGCGCCGGGTGTGCCGCTGTTCCTCAATGTGATGCCCTCCACGCTGCTGCACGAAGACTGGATCACGCAATTGCTGGGCTGGATGCGCGAGCTGGGACTGGATCGGCGCGACGTGGTCATTGAGGTGGTCGAGAGCGAGCGCGTGGATGCCACGCGCCTGGCCGAGCGCTGCGATGCGCTGCGTGCCCAGGGGCTGCGCATTGCGCTCGACGACATGGGCGCGGGGTTCAACAGCCTTTCCACGCTGGCCATGGTGCGCACCGACTTCATCAAGATCGACCGCACGCTGGTGCACGAGGCGCAGGGCAGCCGAGTGCGCTCGGTGCTGCTCGAAGCCATCGTCTCGATGGCCGACCGCCTGGGCGCCACGGTGATCGCCGAGGGGCTGGAGCGGCCCGAAGACCTGGCCTTCTGCCAGGGCCTGGGCATCCGCCTGGCGCAGGGCTACCTGTTTGCGCGGCCACAGCCCACGCCCCAGTACGAACCCGTGGGGCTGCCCGAAACCGACGATGCCTGGCGCGTGCAGCGGCACGACCGCTTCCGCATCACCGATGTGATCGACCCGGGTGTGGCGTTCGAGATCGACACGCCGCTGGACGAGGTGCGCAGCCACTTCCGCGCGAGCCCGGCGCTGCCCTGGGCCGTGGTCACCGATGCGGGGCGGCCCATTGGCACCATCGCACGGGGCCGCGTGCTCTCGCGCGCGGTGCGCACGCTGGCGGCGGCCTGCCAGCCGCTGCGCCGCGTGCTGCCGCACGACGTGTCGCTGTCCGTGCTGGCGCGCTCGCTGTACCTGGACCGTGGCGATGCGGACCACTGGACGGTGGTGGGGGCCGAAGGTGAATTCATCGGGGTCGTCGAGCCCATGATGCTGGTGGCGCACATCCTCTCGCGCCAGGAGCACGGCGCCAGCGTGCACCCGCTGTCGCAGTTGCCTACCGGGCCATCGCTGCGCCAGGCCATCGAGATGCGCATTGGCCGCCACCACGGCAGCCTGAACCTGGTCTACATCGACCTGGACCACTTCAAGTCCTTCAACGACCGCTACGGCTTCATCCGGGGCGACGCGATGATCCGCACGCTGGCCGAGATCCTGCGCCACGTGTTCGTGAGCCGGTCGGACCGGTTGCTGGGCCACATCGGCGGCGACGATTTCATCCTGTTGCTGGACCGCGAAGAGCCGCAGCTGCAAGAACAGCTGCAGCGCCTGATCGCCCAGTTCACCGCACTTGCCAGCCACCTGTATGACCCGTCAGACGTGGCGCGCGGCTACTTCACCACCGAGGACGGCAGCCGCCACCCCATCGCCAGTATCTCGGTGGCCTGCGTGAACGGCAGCACCGGCGCTTTGCAGGACAGCACCGCCGCTGCCGAGCGCGCCGCCTACCTCAAGAAGGTGGGCAAGTCGCAGTGGGGCAGCGTGGTGGTGGTGGAAGCCGACCCTCCCCAGATCCGCCTGCACGAGGCCAATGCCCAGACCCAGGACTGGGAGGCCCACGCACTCGGCATGCTCAACCACCTGTTGGCGCAGCCCCGCAGCCGTGACCCGCATGCCCTGGACCACGTGTTCAAGGCATATCCATTCTTCGAAATGCTGTTCGAACTGGACGGCGAAGGCCGCCAGCGCTATCCCAACTGGATCAACCCGTCGATGTACGGCCGCATCCGCGCGGGTGGCGCAGGCGCCGAGCGCGCCCAACAGCCGTACTTCGTGGCGGTGAAGGAATCCGGCCAACCCTACGTGTCGGCCATCTACCTGTCGTCGGCGTCCGAAGACTTCTGCCTGACCATCTCCGTGCCCGTGCACGGCGAAGACGGCGGGTTCGCGGGTGTCTTGGTGGGCGACCTGAACCTGGCGTCGATGGCTTCCCTGGTGGATCGGCGCGAGGACGCCTGAGAACGTGCTCGCGATCTCGTTGGGGCCTTGCAAAGCTCGTCAACACGTTCCAAGGTGTCAACGGTAGGCAAGGCGCGGCGCGCCAGCGCGGGGACCGACAATAGCGGCATGAAAACCCTTCGACTTCGCCCCGGCAAAGAGCGCTCGCTGCAGCGCCGCCATCCCTGGATCTTTGAATCGGCCATCGCCAAGGGCGGCGGCGACAGCGGTGAGACGGTGCGGGTGGAATCGCACGACGGCCAGTTCCTGGCCTGGGCGGCCTTCAGCCCCAGCTCGCGCATCCGCGCGCGGGTGTGGAGCTTTGACGAAGCGCAGCGCATTGATGCACCATTTTTCATAGCTGCTTGCGCAAGATCCATCATCGCTAGAGCCCGTTTTGACGTGCAAAGCGACGGCATTCGGCTGGTGCACGGTGAATCCGACGGGCTTCCGGGGCTGATCGTGGACCGGTATGGCGACACGCTGGTGGCGCAATTCACCAGTGCCGGCACCGAGCGCTGGAAAGGCGTGATCGCGGACGCCCTGCTGCGCGAGACGGGCCTGACCAAGCTCTACGAGCGCTCAGATGCCAGCGTGCGTGCGCTGGAGGGTCTGGAGCCCGCCACGGGCTGGCTGCGTGGCGGGCCCACGGGCACGCCGGGCGAGGGCGAAGGCCCGCCGCTTGAGCTCACCATCCACGAACACCAGTGGAATTTGACACTGAACATTGCCGAGGGCCACAAGACGGGCTTCTATCTGGACCAGCGCGACAGCCGCAAGCGTTTTGCCGACTACACCCAGCGCCTGGGCTTCAAGCATGTGCTCAACTGCTTTTGCTACACCGGCGGCTTCAGCGTGGCGGCGCTGGCGGGCATGCGTGCGGCGGGCACCGTGGCCGACGGACATGTGACCTCCATCGATTCTTCTGGCCCGGCCCTGGAGCGCGCCCGCGCCCACGTGGCGCTCAACGGGTTCGATCCGAACCGAGCCACCTTCCTCGATGCCGACGTGAACGCCTCGCTGCGCCAGTTCCTCAAGGAAGGCCAGCGCTTCGACGCCATCATCCTGGACCCACCCAAGTTCGCGCCCACGGCTGCGCACGCAGAGCGTGCGGCGCGGGCTTACAAGGACATCAACCGCCTGGCACTGCAACTGCTGTCGCCCGGCGGTGTGCTGTTCACCTTCTCGTGCTCAGGCGGCATCAGCGCCGATCTGTTCCACAAGATCGTGGCGTCCGCCGGTGCCGATGCCGGGGTGGACGGCTACATCGTGGAGCGTCTGGGTGGCGCGCCCGACCACCCGATGACGCTGGAGTTTCCCGAAGGGGAATACCTCAAAGGCCTGGTCGTGATGCGCAAGGGCTGACCGCCGGGCGCCTGCAAGGGCTTGACAGCCTCGGTACACTGAAAAAATCGCCCCGCTGGCTGGGGCGCCGCGCGCCGCTTCACTGTGCTGCGGTGCGTGGTTTGGACTTATTGAAAGACTGATTTATGGCATTGATCCCCGTCACCATCCTCACCGGCTTTCTGGGCTCGGGCAAAACGACGCTGCTCAAGCGGCTGCTGACCGAAGCCCACGGTCAGAAGATCGCCGTGATCGAAAACGAATTCGGTGAGGAAAACATCGACAACGACATCCTGGTGACCGAGTCCAAGGAGCAGATCGTGCAGATGAGCAATGGCTGCATCTGCTGCACCATCCGCGAAGACCTGCGCGAGACGCTGCAACTGCTGGCCGCCAAGAAGCGCAAGAACATGCTGGAGTTCGACCGCATCGTGATCGAGACCACCGGCGTGGCCGACCCCGGCCCGGTGGCGCAGACCTTCTTCATGGACGAGGAGATCGCCGAAACCTACCTGATCGACTCGATCATCACGCTGGTAGACGCCAAGCACGCGCCGCAGCAGCTCAACGACCGCCAGGAGGCGCGCCGCCAGGTGGGTTTTGCAGACCAGATCTTCCTGTCGAAGACCGATCTGGTGTCCAAGGAAGAGACCGAGGCGCTGATCCATCGCCTCAAGCACATGAACCCGCGCGCGCCCATCAAGGCGGTGCATTTCGGCGATGTGCCGCTCAATGAAGTGCTGGACCTGCGGGGCTTCAACCTCAACGCCAAGCTGGACATCGACCCCGATTTCCTGAAGGAAGAGGGTGACGGGCATGACCACGACCACCATGACCACGACCATGCGCATGGCGAGCACTGCAGCCATCCGTCGCACCAGCATGAGCATGGCCATGGACACCACCATCACCACGACGACGATGTGAAGAGTTTTGTCTACCGCTCCGACCGTCCTTTTGACCCGGCCAAGCTCGAGGATTTTCTCGGCGCGATTGTCAATATTTATGGCCCCCGCATGCTGCGCTACAAGGGCGTGCTCCATATGAAAGGCACCGAGCGCAAGGTGATCTTCCAGGGCGTGCACCAGCTCATGGGCAGTGATCTGGGCCCACAGTGGGCCGAGGGCGAAGTGCGCACCAGTAAGATGGTTTTCATTGGTATTGACCTGCCCAAGGACATCTTTCTGCAAGGCCTGGAACAAAGCCTCGTCGGATGAACCCTGTCGCAGCCTGACGGCATGCGCCCTGGCGCGGAATTGTGTTGTATCCGCAACGTTTCCGTTTGCGTCAGGCCGGGTCGATACAATCGCGCCCCGGTAAAAGCGCCGAAGGCTTGCCACCCGCCCCTGGCTGCACTGCAGCCGGGGCCTGCCCGTATTGCGAGGAGACCAGGAAGTGAAAGCCGAGACCAGCAAAACCAAAGGGACCACCAAGGCAACGCCCGCAGCCGCCAAAAAGAGCACTGCTGCTCCCGCGGCCCCCAAAGCTGCTGCTCCTGCCAAAGCGGTTGCCAAACCGGCCACCAAGGCCGTTGCTGCCCCTAAGGCGGCGGCACCCGCTCCGGTGGCTCCTCCCCCTGCCGCGCCTGCGCTGCAGGCCGGTTCGCAGGTACCCGTGCGCACAACCCGGCCTTCTTCCCGATTGGCCCAATTGACCGTACCATCCATGGCACAGTCAGTGGCTTCGACCGCTGCCAAAGCCAGGTATCTACACACCATGCCCACGACCGTGCAAGCGCAGCCCACCTTTGCGGCTGCCAAAAAAGACCCCAAGCTGGCGAACAACTGGAAGACCAAGTCCGCCGCCGAGCTGACCGACGCTGAAGTCATCGCCATGCCCGACAGCGAGTACATGAACGACAAGCAGATGGCGTTTTTCCGCCTCAAGCTCGTTCAGCTCAAGCAGGACATCCACAACAGCGCAGGCGAAACCACCGAACACCTGCGTGAAGACACCGTGGTCGTGCCCGACCCGGCCGACCGCGCCACCATCGAAGAAGAGCACGCACTGGAACTGCGCACGCGCGACCGCGAGCGCAAGCTGCTCAAGAAGATCGAGCAGT
>JBCNOJ010000163.1:0-9595 GCA_039593925.1 Acidovorax sp. | reverse complement strand
ACCCCCCTGGCGCCGGCCCGGGGTCCCCCGCCAGCAGCGCCGCACCCGCCATGCAGCGCGCGGCCTCCAGGGCCGGCATGCCCACGCGCACGCCCAGCGCCACCGCCCGTGCGTTGGCGAAAGAAATCAACCCGCGTTGCGCGCAGTCGGCGCCATCGCCGATACGTGCAGAGCGGTGGTGGATGGCCGCACACGGCACCCCGAGCGCCTGGGCATAGTCCAGGCCCGCAATGCCGGCACGCTCCAGCCCCACGCTCGCGTCGCACACCACGAGGCCCGCCACGCCTTCCTCCAGCGCCAGGTGCACTGCGAACACACCGCCATGCGATGCGGCAATGGCCACGCGATCGCGCACGTCTGTCCCCATGCGGGTGACGGAGTTACAGATGCGCACACTGTCGTGGGCGGTGTCCCCGTTCATGGCGCGCTCCGCTCCTTGTTGTGGCCTTCCCCCGCGCCCCGGTATGGCACCTCGTGGTCCACCAGGTCCCATACGAAGCGGGCCGAAGGAACGCGTTGTTCCTCCGCAATGTGCGCCACCAGCCCCGCCGCGCGCGAGATGACGGCAAAGCCGCGCATCAGCGTGGGCGGCACCCCGAGCTCGCCCAGCAGCGTGCCCACCGCACCCGTGGCGTTGATGGTGATGTGCTTGCCGAACGCGGCATCCACCTCGCGCGAGAGGACTTCGATGGCCTGCAGGTAGCGCCCCTCGAAGCGGGGATGCTCGCGGCCGATGGCGAGCAGGCGTGCGGCGCGCGGGTCGTCCGGCTTGTGCATGTGCTGGCCGAAGCCGGGAATGGGCTTGCGCGCGGCGCGATGCGCTTGCACGGCGGTGCGTGCGGCAGCCTCCACGCCTTCGGGCGCGTCGATGAGCTGGCGCAGCAGGATGGCCGAGTTCTCGACCGTGCCCACGAACTGGCTGCCCACGGCCAGCAGGCCGGCAGCCACGCCGCTCTGGATGTTCTCGGGCGAACTCATGTAGACCATGCGCGTGGCGATGGCGCTGGGCGTGAGGCCGTGCTCCATGATGGCGATGAGCGCCGCGTCCAGCACGCGCAGGTCATGCACATCGGGCCGGCGGCCCAGGATCTGCGAGAACAGCACGTCGGTGAAACCGCGCTGGCCCAGGATGTCTTCGGCCAGGTTGTCGTCGCGGTAGTGGATGGAGGTCTGCGAGTGGGTGCACAGCTCGGTGTAGGGGCGCTCTGCAGCGGGCTTGCTGTGGTTGCTGCTGCTCATGCTGGCTGCTCCTGGCGCACCAGGCGCGCGATGTCGGCCTTGAGCGTGACCTTGTGCACCTTGCCCGCCACGCTGCGCGGCAGGTCGTCATAGAAGTGCACGGCCTTGGGCGTCTTGACGGAGCCCAGATGCGGTTTGGCAAACGCGATCAGGTCGGCGGCGGTCAGCTGTGCGCCGGGCTTGAGCTGAACCGCCGCATGCACGGCCTCGCCCCACTTGTCGTCTTCGATGCCGAACACGGCCGACTCATGCACGGCAGGGTGCTGGTCGAGCACGCTTTCCACGTCAATCGGGTAGACGTTGAAGCCGCCGGTGATGACCACCTCGCGCAGCCGGTCCTTCAGGTACAGATAGCCGTGCTCGTCCACATAGCCCCGGTCGCCCGTGTGCAGCCAGCCGTCCACGATGGTCTCGGCCGTCTTCTCGGGCATCTTCCAGTAGCCGTTCATGATGAGGTCGCCACGCACCACGATCTCACCGGCCTCGCCCATGGGCAGCAGACGGCCCTCGGGGCTCATGATGGCCATGTCGGTCAGCAGGCCCTGGCGGCCCACCGAGCGCCAGCGGGCTTCGTCCTCGAAGTCGGTGGCGCGCATCACGCTGACCACCTGCGGCGCCTCGGTCTGGCCATATGTGGTTTCGAGCACCGGGCCGAAGCACTCGCGCACCACGCGGATTTTTTCAGGCGGCATGGGTGCGCCGCCGTAGATGAGGTGCTTGAGCCGGGGCAGTTGCAGCCGCTGGCCGTGCGCTTCGGCCACCAGCATGTACAGCAGCGTGGGCGGCATGAAGGTGGTGGTGATGCCGTCTTCACGGAAGCTGCGCAGCAGCTCGGCGGGCTTGTTGCTGGCGGGCAGCACATGGCATCCGCCCTGTGCCAGGATGGGCAGCAGGTAGGTGGACGTGCCGTGCGTGACGGGCGCCGAGATGAGGTAGCGATCATGGGCATCGAAGCCGAACGCCTGGATCTGGTTGACCAGCGTGGCCACCCAGGCGCGGTAGGGCTGCATCACGCCCTTGGGCACGCCGGTGGAGCCGCCCGTGAACTTGATGGCCTGCGCCTCGTCGCGCGAGCGGCCGTGCGGCCGAGGCTGTTGCCCGGCATGGCCCTGCGCCGCTGCATCCAGACTGCGCCGGCCCGCCGCGCCATCGCCCAGCGCCAGCACGGTCTTCACGCCCGACAGGTTCAGCGCGCCCAGGTGGGCCGCCTCCGCCAGCACGATGGTGGGCTCGGTGAATGCAATGATGCGGTCCAGCTCGGCCGCCGGGTTGCGCGCGTTCAGCGGCACCCACACCTTGCCGGCCGCCAGCACGGCCAGCAGCGCCACGATGTGCTCCACCGTGTTGCCAGCACAGATGCCGACGCGCGTGCCCGGCTCCGGGTCGCATTGCTGCAGGGCGCAGGCGGCAGCGTTCACGCGCGCTGCGAGTGCAGCGTAAGTCAGCACCTGGCCGCTGCCAATGAGGGCGGTGCGCTCGGGGAAAAGCCGTGCGGCGCGGAAGAAGAAATCAATGGGGTACATGCAAAATATTCCGCAATACGGACTTTTTATAAACATCATTCGGTCTGTCTTAGCAGACCATTGTTATTTTCATCAATGAAGGATGATCGAATTATTCCCAGAGCTTCAGCCCATTCAAAGCCAATAAGTCCACAATGCGGATTTATTGCCAACTTCAAGCCATAGAGGTTTCACCATGAGTTCCGTACAAAGCCTGGACCGCGCCATCGAGCTGCTGCGGCTGATTTCGTCGGAGCACACGTCGGGCGCCCGGCTGTCCGATCTGGTGGGTGCCAGCGGCCTTGCCCAGCCCACGGTGCACCGGCTGCTCAAGCAGATGGTGGAAGGCGGCCTGGTGATGCAGGATGCGCAGCGCCGCTACCGCCTGGGCCACTTTGCCTACGAGCTGGGGCTGGTAGCCTCTACCCACTTCAACCTGCGCGACCAGTGCGCGCCCACGCTGGCACGCATCAGCGCGGAGACGGGTGACACCGCCTTCCTCGTGGTGCGCAGCGGTTCGGACTCGTTCTGCCTGGACCGGCAGTCCGGCAGCTTTCCCATCCAGGTACTGACGGTGGACGTGGGCAAGCGCCGCCCCTTGGGCATCGGAGGTGGCGGGCTGGCATTGCTGAGCTTCATGCCGCAGGACGAAGTGCCCGAAGTGCTGAACCGCATCGAGCCCCTCCTGGCCACGTATGGCGGCCTCACGCGGGACACCCTGCTGGCGCTGATGGCCACCGCCCGCGCGCAGGGCTACGCCAGCATCACCAACTACGCGGTGGCGGGCGTCACCAGCATCGGCGTGCCCATCCGCGACCGGGGCGGCATGGTGATGGGTGCCATCAGCGTGAGCGCGATGACGGCGCGCATGCAGACGCGCGAGGGGTTTGTGGTGCAGACACTGCAGCGGGAGATTGCGGGGCTGCAGAAGGGGTTGTAAAGGCTCGCAGGGCATGCGGCTTTGCTGCGGCTGCGGCAGTCGATCGACATGTTTCCAAGCGCGCGGGTACTACAGCCTGCCACCGCCAGCGGGGTCCGAGCTACGCCGACTTTTGGCCCGCTTCCAGGTCTCTGTCCAGAAGGCAGTCGATGAAAGCACCGAGCAGGGCTGGCCGATATTCCCGGTGGGGGTAATACAGGAAAAGTCCGGGGCGCGAGATCGACCAGTCGGCCAGTACCTGCACCAATCGGCCATGGGCCAGATGTTCTGCCACCCCATCTTGCCTGAAGTGATACGCAATGCCGACCCCGTTGAGCGCAGCTGCGATGCCAATGTCGGCGTGGTTGGTTACGACCGGCCCATCCACCGCAACTTCCAATTTTTGGCCCTTCTTCTCGAATTCCCAGCGGTATTGCCTGCCGTCCATCTGCAGCCGCCAATTGATGCATGCGTGTTGATGCAAATCGGCGGGCGTTCTGGGAACCCCTCGCTCAGCGAGATAACCGGGGGAAGCCACAGCCACCATGTTCAAGTCTGGCGTGAGGCGTACGGCAATCATGTCCTTCTCAACGCGGCCGCCCACGCGGATGCCCGCGTCAAAGCGGCCCACCACGATGTCGGCCAGTGCGTCATCGACCACGATGTCGAGCAGCACGTCTGGGTAGGCCTGATGAAAGCGCGAAAGCCTGGGCGCAATGATGGTTCTCGCAGCGATCCCCAGCGTGTTGATGCGAAGCGTGCCCCTGGTTTGCCCTGCGGCTTCGGTGGCCTCAGCGACCGCCGCATCCATCTCCCGAAACAACGGCGCTATCCGCCCATAGAGTTGCTCGCCACTTGCTGAAGGCGCCACGCTTCGTGTCGTGCGATTCAATAGCCGTGTGCCGATGCGGGCTTCTAGCTGCCGAATGGTCTGGCTGAGCGCGGAGGGCGACAGGCCCAGATGTTCTGCCGCGCGGGCAAAGCTCTTGCGTTCCACCACGGCGGCAAACGCTTTCAGCTCAGCAAATTCAAACCCGCGCATTATGTATTCCTTTCTACATGGCGCATCCAAATTCTAGGCCATTCACTTATTACTTCCGGGCGCGCATCCTCGGGCCTTCACTTACCCCATGGAGCTACCAGCATGCACCCCTCGACCCTTCCTGAACCCATTGCCGCGTATTTCGCGGCCGAGCACAACGCCGAGGCTTTGGCGCGTTGCTTCACGCCGCAAGCGGTGATGAAGGACGATGGCCACACTTACACAGGCGTCGATGCCATCAAGGCCTTCATGGCCGAGGCATCTGCCAAATACAGCGCCACGAGCGAGCCGTTCGCGCTGGAACGTGAGGACGGCGTGCAGATCGTCCGCGCCAAGGTCACCGGCAACTTCCCTGGCAGCCCCATCAATCTGTCCTACCGCTTTCGCCTGGAACGTGGCCTGATCGCATCGCTGGAGGTGACAGCATGAACTTCGACCTTCAATTGAAAGGGCAGCGTGCCCTGGTAACCGGTGGCACCAAGGGTTTGGGCGCTGCTGTGGTCAAAAGCCTTCAGGAAGTGGGATTGCAGGTCATGACGACCGCGCGTTCCGCACCAGACACGCCGCTGGAAGGCGTGACCTACGTTCAGACTGATCTCACGACCGCAGAGGGCGTGAACACCCTGGCGCGCGTGGTGAGGGAGCAGTGGGGCGGTGTCGATATCCTGATCAACTCCGTAGGGGGCTCGAACGCACCACCCGGCGGCTTTGCGGCACTCGACGATGCCATGTGGCTCAGCGAGCTGAACCTGAACCTGATGTCCGCCGTTCGCCTTGATCGTGCCTTGCTGCCTGACATGTTGGCAAAGGGCACGGGGGTGGTGCTGCACGTGACGTCGATTCAGCGGGTGCTTCCGCTTGCGGAATCGACCACTGCCTACGCGGCGGCCAAAGGCGCCCTCTCCACCTACAGCAAGTCGTTGTCCAAGGAGGTCACGCCCAAAGGGGTGCGCGTGTTGCGCGTCTCGCCCGGGTGGATCGAAACCGAGGCTTCGGTGGCATTCGCCGAGCGAATGGGCGCCGAAGCGGGCACGGGCTATGAGGGCGGCAAGAAGATGGTCATGGACTGGCTTGGCGGAATTCCCGTCGGGCGGCCCGCCACGCCAAAAGAAGTTGCTGACCTGATCACCTTTCTGGTGTCACCACGCGCTGCCTCTGTGGCAGGCTCGGAGCACGTGATCGATGGCGGGACTGTGCCCACTGTCTAAGGTGCTGGACTTGATCATCCATCGGGTCTGCAGAAAGGCAAGGCACGACGAGCCGAGCCGAGACTGGACGGGGCAGTCAAGACCTCGGCTTGGCCCCCACCCAGAGCGGCAGCTGACGCGGATCAGCCCCGCATCGCGCCAATATAAAGCGGCGAAAAACTCACCGACGCGGACTTTGCTGGGCGACAACGTGGGAGCACTTCGTTGCCCCCACGGCACTTGCGCTACCGCTCAAGCGTCACACCGGATACGTGCCCGGCAGGAGGATGGACCGGTCCACGTTGTTGATGTTCGTGTGCCCGCAGAACGCCATCGTGATGTCCAGCTCTTTCTGAATGATCTGCAGTGCGCGGGTCACGCCGGCTTCGCCGTAAGCACCCAGGCCGTACAGAAAGCTGCGGCCGATGAGCGTGCCCTGTGCGCCCAGGGCACGGGCCTTGAGCACGTCCTGGCCGCTGCGAATGCCGCCGTCCATCCACACCTCAATGTTCTTGCCCACGGCTTCGGCAATGCCGGGCAGTGCGGCGATGGACGAGGGTGCGCCATCGAGCTGGCGGCCGCCGTGGTTGCTGACGATGAGCGCATCCGCACCGCTGTTGACGGCCAGGCGCGCGTCTTCGGCGTCCATGATGCCTTTGAGGATCAGCTTGCCGCCCCAGCGCTTCTTGATCCACTCCACATCACCCCAGTTGAGCTGCGGGTCGAACTGCTCGGCCGTCCACGACGACAGCGACGACAAATCTCCCACGCCCTTGGCATGGCCAACGATGTTGCCGAAGCTGCGGCGCTTGGTGCCGAGCATGCCCAGGCACCAATGCGGCTTGGTGGCCAGATTGATGAGGTTGGCAAGGGTGGGCTTGGGTGGCGCTGAGAGCCCGTTCTTGATGTCCTTGTGGCGCTGGCCCAGGATCTGCAAATCGAGGGTGAGCTGCAGGGCCGAGCAATTGGCGGCCTTGGCGCGGTCGATGAGGCGATTGATGAAATCGCGGTCGCGCATCACATACACCTGGAACCAGAACGGGTGGCGGCCCGTGTGCTCGGCCACGTCTTCGATGGAGCAGATGCTCATGGTGGACAGCGTGAACGGAATGCCGAACGCCTTGGCCGCGCGGGCGCCCAGAATCTCGCCATCGGCATGCTGCATACCGGTCAGGCCCGTGGGTGCAATGGCCACGGGCATCGCCACGTCCTGGCCCACCATGGTGGTGCGCGTGGTACGGCCTTCCATGTTCACGGCCACGCGCTGGCGCAGCTTGATGCGCTGAAAGTCACTTTCGTTGGCGCGGTAGGTGCCCTCGGTGTACGAGCCTGAATCGGCGTAGTCATAAAACATGCGCGGCACGCGGCGCTGGGCCACAGCACGCAGGTCTTCGATACAGGTCATTTTGGACAGGTCAGGCACGCGGGCTCTCCAGGATGGGTATGCGTTGGATAGTAGGGTTGGATGGTAGGGGTTGGACTTCCGGGCAGCCATCAAAATTATTTCGATAGGCTGCAACAAATTTCCAGTTGCGCCTGGCTATTGCAGAGTGCGCACCCGAAAATCCCAGTCAAAACAGGCTATAGCGCTCACCCAAAAAGCGCTCGCAGCTATCAATTGCATAGTGCAAAGCTGCCCTGCTCCGGACCCTTACTTCGCAGGGCTTGTGGCAGAGGCGGTTGCGGGCAGCACGATTTCGGGGGCTGCGTCCGGGCCGCGGTAGAGCATGAAGCGCATGCGCCCGCCACGTTTGGCGGCATACATGGCGCTGTCGGCGTGGCGCGACAGCGCATCAAAAGTGTCGCCATGCTCTGGGTACAGGGCGATGCCCCCACTCAATCCCACACGTGCCTCGCGCCCGCCCAGTTCAAAAGGTGCATTGCACGAAGCCAATATCTTGCGCGCCACACCGCAGGCAGGCTCTGCCCCGTCCAGGCCGGGCAACAGCACCACAAATTCGTCGCCGCCCTGGCGGCACACAGTGTCGGAGGCGCGCACTGCGGCCTTCAAGCGCTGGGCGAACTGCACCAGCAACAGGTCGCCCACGTCGTGGCCCAGGCTGTCATTCACAGCCTTGAAGCCGTCCAGATCCAGGTACATCACAGCCAGCGATTTGCCATCGCGCCGCGCTTGGGCAATGGCGTGCTGCGCGCGGTCATGCAAAAGCACGCGGTTGGGCAGATCAGTCAGCGCATCGTAGTGGGCCAGGTGCGCCATGCGCTCGGCCATAGCCACCTTCTCCGTCACGTCGCGCAGTACGGTCACGGCGCCGGTCACACTGCCATGGCGATCGGTGATGGGGCTGGCGGTTTCCTCGACCTGAAAACGCTGTCCGCTGGTGCGGTGAACCACCACCCCGCGCACTGTTTCCACAGCTGTGGCCTGATCGATGGCGGTGCGCAGCGGACTGAGCAGCGGGCGGTCATTCTCGGGGTTACGCAAGCGCACCACATCGTCGATGTTGCGTCCTGCGGCATCAAATGCCTGCCACCCGGTCAAGCGTTCGGCCACAGGGTTCAGGTAGGTGAGCATGCCCTGCGCGTCGGTGCAGATCACCGCATCGCCGATGGACTGCAGCGTGAGGCGCACCCGCTCCTTCTCGTCAAACAGTTCGTCCTCCATGCGCTTGCGGTCGGTGATGTTGGTCACCTGCACGAAGATGCCGGCCACGCTGCCGTCCGGGCTCGCATCGGGCAGGTACGACACGATGCAGTGGCGGGGCGCTCCGTTTTCATCCTCATCGGTGCGCTCGAAACGCTGGGGCAGCCCGCTGAGCGCGAGGTCGTAATACGGTTTGCTGTTGGCATAGCGGCTGGCACTGAGCAGCTCGCTGATGTGCCGGCCACGCACTGGCTCGGGATAAGTGCCGAACTCTTCCAGTGTGGCGCGGTTGGCAAAGCGATTGCGCAAGCTGCTGTCCCAGTAGGCAATCATCGACGGCACGTTGTCGAGAATGGTGCGCAGGTTGTGCTCGGCCTCGAGCAACTGCGCCGAAACCTTCTGGCGCAGTGCGAGCTCACGCACGAACAATGCAGCCAAACCCAGGCAGGCACCCATCAGCATCACCGCAAAGAGCCCCAGCACCAGACCATTCACCATCCACTGGCCCAGAATGGTGCGGGTGGACTGCGCCATGTTGAGGATCAGCGGGTATCTGCCCACCGGGCGAAAGGAATACAGGCGCTCAACCCCATCCAGAGCAGCGGTGCCCACAAAGGTGCCCGAGCCTTCCGACTGGAAGCGCATGAAATTGGGTGTGCCCCCGATGGATTGGCCGACGTCGGCATCACCGTAGGGAAAGCGCGACACCACCACGCCGTCCTGGCGGAACAGATTGATGCCGCTGTCAGCCCCCAGGTCCAGCGCGCCGAACAGTTCATTGAAATAACTCAATCGGATGACGCCTACCACCACCCCGGCAAAGCGTCCGTCTTCCTGGTAGTAGGGCCGCGAGATCGGCAGCACCATGAGGCCGCTGATCCGCGAAGGCACGGGCTTGCCCACAAAAAGCCCCTGGTGGCCGCCCGACTGGAAAGCCTGGAAGTAATCACGGTCGGCCAAGTTGGCGCGGCGTGGCTCCAGCGAGCCAGAGTCCAGCACCACATCGCCCTTGGCGTTGACCACCAGCACATCGCCCGTGCCGCGCGAGCGCAGTGAATTGTCGAACACCACGCGCGCACGCAGGCTGGGCTCCATCGTCCATAC